>JBBQIT010000202.1:0-7594 GCA_038325205.1 Bdellovibrionota bacterium | reverse complement strand
AGGTGCGAAAGGATCAACGTACGGGGGCCAAACCATACCGATACCGGCCCCAGCGAAGTTCGTTGACCTTGGCCAACCGAAAACATCTCCACGTCGCTGGCCTCATAAGGCTCAATCCTGTCACGCAAAGCTTTGACCCCTTTGGCCGAAAAGCTAGCGGTGATTGGGCTGTCATTCTTGCTGCCTAGAAGTCCTTCTAGAAGCGGATCTAAAGGAAGCGCCGAAATCTTTTTCTTCTCCTTACCGACTATTGCGAATTCCAGATGAAAGCCCGTCCTAATGTGGGAGGGCGAACAGCGTAGGGAGCGGAGATTTTCTTGGTACTTCGCAACGCTTTTGACACACCACTCGTTGGAGGGAGAGAGGGCTACACACTTCCGTAAATTTTCCAAAGTATCTTTAGCCGATTTGATATCGTAGGGATTGTAATAGTAGACACTGTAAATTCGATAGTCTGCGTCGTCGGGAAACTCCAAGATTAACTTATTCACTAGCTGACTAAGATCGGTTTTGAGATCCGCCGAGGCGTCAATATCGACCAGTTGAATGGTGGTGCCCACTTGATTGATTAAGGACTTGCGCAGCACTTCATCGAGATGAGGCATGGCCGCTGCATTTAGGCTCGCCTTGGCGAGTGCTGTGGCGTTAGCGTTGGGAGCTTCTCCCGATAATTTTTTTTCCGCAAGAGCCTTAATCAAGAGGGTGAAAACGCTTTTGACCTTGGGGTCTTTCTCTTTTTCCTTCAACGTCATCAGCCGAGACGTCAATTCGGGGTCACTGATCTTGTGTTTGCCTTCATCGAGCGCATAGCAGCTAATCGTCGCGGCAAACAACAGACTGAAACCGATAGTTGTGAGATGCTTCATTTTATGAATCCTACTTGTCCGAAACAGTTTTAACCACTTCCATATAGTAGCGAGTCTTCCAAATGTACTGCCTAGTGCGCTTGCAAAAGGGGTTACGCTCTGGACTACACCCACCGGAAGAAAGACTCGCACGGCCATCCCATGGTCGGAACGCCGATTGGGTGATTTGGCTCAATACGGTATTGGCGTTATTTCCTTCCCCTTCAATATAAATATTTACAAGCAGGGGAATTTTGCGGCCTGGGGTAACCTCTTCAAAATCATAGATCGAGCAAAGGAGAACTCCAAGGTTCTGTTTTAGTCGATTTTCAATTTCGGGGGCCAGGACCTTCATCCGCTCGTTATGGTCTTTTTCGATCCGCCAGTCGTTTAATTTATCTATACCGAAGTCGAAAACGGCAGCCGCAGCTGACGCCACTCTCTTATTCTGTTTGTAGGCAGTTTCCAACTGTTTGGTTAAAACCCTTTCGAGTTCAGGCATCTTTTTCTCTCCTGTTTCGACGCGATCACTCAATAGCCCTGCAATGGCGATGCCGCATTTTTTCGCGAAGCGCAGGCCTGCGATGTAGGTTAGGTCGTCTCAGAACTGAGAATTGAGTCCCGAAATAAGAAATAGTAGCGTTAGGGCCAGAAACTAAATGTGCTTCCTTCCTCATTAGGCCCGGTTGTTCGAGCTTTCCCGAAGTAACAAATTGAATGAGACCCCCTGGGCGGCTATGCTCGGGGTTGCTGGCACAGCGTTTGCTTTGCAGGGAAATATGGCACTTGTTCTCATTAAAATTCATCGCAGAGAAAGTAACCAAGACTCGCTACTTGGAGAAATGACTGTCTACCGTCCATTTGGCGGAGGAAGTTCCTTTCCGCTTCGCTTCCAAATTCTAGAACTTCCATTCATCGACAATATCAATAATGTGAGTTCAATACCCGCCGGATCATACCCGGCTAAGGTACGAACCGATGGTCACAAAGGCTGGAGGCTTGAATTGACCATTCCAAGCCGATCTAATGTTCAAATTCATTCTGGAAACACCACGAAGCAGATTCTTGGATGCATTCTCATTGGCACTCGTCGATCCGGAAGACATGCAGTACGAGCTTCGCAACTTGCCATGGCTTTGTTGCGCAATGAAGTGGAGGAGAATAATAGGCATCCCGAAATAAAGGTCTCGATCTTTGACGAATATTCGGCTGCCTCCTGCTCGATTGGGGGTGATCTATAATGCAGCTACGAATAATTCTTTTATTAACCATGCTAACGTTACCAGTACTCGCTCAGAGCAAACAAAATGCGAACGATAAAGGCTACTTCTCTGAGATCGAAGCTAAGGCAGCGTCATTTCCGCAGCCACGCAGAGATCTAGTTCTAAATTATATTAACTATCTTCGGACAGGAAAAGTACAGAGTGCGAATTTCTACATTGATACTCTAAAGAAAAGTGCGCCAAAAATTGGGCAACCTAAATTAAGGTTTTCTATATTCGAAGGGGATTTCGACCTCTGCCACGTCGAAAACGGAGCGTGCCTACGCGGCCTTGGCGATCTGACAGAGAAGTATTTTGTTCCGAAGTTAGAAATCGGTGATAAAAAGGCCTTGGAATTACTTTTCGTTCACACCTCCTTAATCCAAAGCGACGGAGCAGAGACAGAAAATTTGGAGAGCCGATTGCGCAAGCTGAAGATTCCATCTCGTAATAAATTGTATTTTGATTTCTTACGTAAAAGCGACCCGTTGTTTGTTAAGTTTCCTAATCCCTGGATGTGATCTCTAACGACCCGGTCAGTTAAGTTACATGCACTCAAGGCGATGTACCCCCTCTCTATTTCTTCATTCCGCCAATTCAACAATTGAGGGTGCCGCCGCAGAGAGAAGATTCGAGAACTTCTCATCGAGTGATTGATATTTCGAAGCCAGTAATTTGGCATTGCGTAGGCAAAGGGCGCGGATGGTGTCTGTAGTCTCCCCACTTCCTGAAAGTACACACGCTTTAAGGTCCATCACAAACTCGTGTGCGACGGCCTCATTTTGCATCGCCGTTTTCAGTCGCGGGGCAAGGGCTGAGGCGAACATGAGAAGCGACCTAGGAGGGGAATGGGGATCTGCTGCTGCTTCCTCTCGAATCTCTATAGCGGTCGGTAGCGAAAGCGTCCGTAGGTCGCGCTCCTCGGCTGTAGCTGGCCTTTTGACCGGGATTTGAACAGGAGAGATGACGGTGATCTGTTGAGTCGCCTCGGTATTGCGAGAGGGCTCGAAAGACGGATGACGGAAGACGTACCAACATCCAGCGGTCAACATCAGTAGAGCCAAGACGGATAGTTTCTTATTCATTAGTTGAATAACTCAGAGTGGGACATGTCTGGTTCGCCCAACTTACCCGAAAGAAGATCCTGAGTGTTGTATATCAGTCGCGACTTAGCATCGAGTGCAACGGCAGTCATTACTTCCCATTCCTCAGAATATTCTTTCGACCTGGCTTCCGAGTAAAGCCAACCAACGGCATAGGCTCCCCATGGCTTTTCGTCGCATGCACGGATTCCAGCCAGCGCATGTTTGGAAGGACAAACGGAATGCAAATGCCCACACTCTAAGTGCGGAAAATTTGCGCGAAATTCACTGTACGACTTCGAATTTCTAGCGATGTCCAGATTCTTGGAGTTAATGCCGCCGGTGCAATCGGAGTGACGTGCTTCATGGGTGAGTATTTCTTTTCTCACTCCGGAAGGTACCTCGTACCAAGATCCGTTTCGTTCAAACAGATCGGTGTAAAGCTCCCCGAGGATGATAATGCCGTCCCGAGGACTTTTAACCGTGATAGTGTTTCCGCGAAACACAACGGTAGCGGGTGATTCATCGATAACGCTTTGCAACCACAGCTGCATTCCAAAATTGATGGCGCCGAGGTAGAGGTTGCCTCGTTCTTTACCCTTTTCCTCTTCATCAAGTTTATTCCAACCTGTGTGTTTGGAAGTTGAATCGATCTGAACATTTCTCTCGCTAATGTAGATGAAGTGCTTCACGCGCTCCTGCACAAATGCTCTTATCGACCTACCGTCTCCTCCCCCAAAAACTTTTATGTATTTATCTTCTAGATCCCCCCACGGTCCGGGAGATCGTTCGTTCTCAAAGGAAACAACATCCTCTTGAGCCAATTCCACAGGATTTCGAGGTTCTCGAAGTCGAGAACCGTTCGAAGATTGTGAACACCCTACGATTAAAAAGGCAGAGAAAGCGACCAAAGTCAGGAAGGTATATTTCATAGCGGGACAATATACGGAGTCTATAACGCTTAGCAACACGAACGCGAATAAACCTGAAGTAACAAGCTGTTACCGACGGCACTTTCCGATTTGTTTTTGCAGGTGATTCGGCCAGCGATCACCGTAAGTTCTAGGATTAGGAGTGTTGAGAGCAAAAAAAAACGGAAGCCGGAGTCCGGCTTCCGTCCTCTAAGACTTAAAAATACTAGAACCGGTAAGTTGCACCGCCATTGATCGCCCATTGGGTGACCGACGTCGAGTACGAATATTTGTTAGGAAATCCTGCCGCCTGTAGTGCGCCGAGGGTCGAGCCCGATCGAGTTAGTGTTACCTTCGGGGCATAGTAGCCACTCAAGTCTACGCTGAGGTGCTCATTGACGGTGTAGCCGGTACCCAGGGTAATGTGAGTTTGGCTGATTCCCGGAAAGGCAAAAGAGTCGAGAATCGATTGCGCTTGGGCACTGATCTGCCGGCCTTGGAATGGAATCGCCGTTTCTCCTGTTTCGTTGATTCGGTCAGCCAAGGGGCTAGCCGCGTAGTTGAAGCCCGCACGCAACGTCAGTTTATTCACTCGGTATTGGGCTCCCACCGCGAATACGTTCTGAGTGGCGAAAGAGAAATCTTTGTAACCATCAGAACGGCTCCAACCGATGTTTCGATAGTCGAAAGTAACATCTAGGTTTGAGGTTGCGGCCACTGAGACGCCGAGAGCGATTTCGTCCGGTTGTTGAATGGTAACATCGTTGACCGGGAATCCTGCAGTCGCGGCAGCCTGAATGTCGGTTGATGGTCCCAAGCAACCTACGCAGACCAGACTCTTGTAGTTGAAGTTCGATTTTGAAGTGTAACTGGCTCCGAAGGTTACTCCAGCGAGCGGTTGAACGCTTGCGCCGATTTGGGCACCCAATCCAATGGCGCTCGAGGGCGACCTTGTTGACTGGGCTCCGGTTACACTCTCTGCAGATTCGTTAAGAGCAAAACGCCCCATCGTCATGTAGGGAGCAACGCCTATACTCCAACCATTGCCTGAGTAGGAGATCGCGGGAGTGAATTTAATGAGGGCTAAGCTCTGTTTCACCTGAAGGGCCGACGATACCCCCGTGTAATCGGCGGTGGCTCCCGCGTAAGGGAGTATGCCCAATCCTAAAGCGAATCGCTCAGAGAGCCGGTAGGTTCCCGAGATATTGGGGGCGAAATAAGCTCCGGAGGCACTTGCTACGGGGCCTGTTCCGAAATTGGTAGCAGCATTTTGGCTAACGAGACCCAATGTGGCATCGAACGCCCATTCCCCAGTTCTCGTAGTCAGATTTCCTAAAAGTGAAGGGTTTTTGTAAAGGGCATCACCGCTGGTCATAGGTAGAGCAACACCTGTGCCTCCCATACCGACTGAAATTGGTGAATTACCGATGACGTTAACTACGCTTGTGGCAAATGACGGATTGGAAGTCGTCAGCGCTACGAAGAAGATCGTGGCAAAGACTGAAAGTGACTGCTTCATTGTTTCTCCCCAGTTCACAGTTAAAATTCGGAGTAGATGATAAGGGGGGTTTTTGGATAAGGCAACCTGACAAAAACTTGATGCGGGAAGGGAATGGCTTGATTTAGGCGGCTTTTTTGGTCGGGTCAGCGGGAGGGGTGAGCTTCACTTTGAGGGCGTCTACCATGGGTGAGGTTACACCGAAGGCTGGGATCAGATGAAGGGTGGCCGGTTTGCTTTGTCCCTTGAGCACATGGGTGCCCAAAGCAATGGCGCCCATGGGGCTCTTCTTGAGGGCTTGGACAAAGTCTTCCGAAATAATGATGTTTGAGCCGGGCAGCTCATGCACAATTTTTTCCATGCGGTGGAGAAGGTCGACATCCATAGAGGTGGTGTCGAAGGACTTTTGCACTATGGTTCCATCAACCGAGGTCAATTGAACGTGGTGAATATCGACCAGAGCCTCTCGAGCCACGTGTAAGGCGATGCCGCAATGGACTTCTTTGCCGTGGATTTCGCTTAGACTCCTTAGGGACTCTCTAAACTCTCGTGCGGCACTCAATGCGGCTTCCGCTGGATTCTCTACGACGTCGCCCAATCCGAAATGGGCATACGCGGAATCTCCAGACATCGACTCGCGCCATCCGCCATGACGAAGCACTGCTTCCGAAAAGGCGTGAATGACAAGGCTTCGGATCGAACGGCCCTTAACGGTGACGCCATGAAGATTGGCGCTTCCTACGATATCAAAGGCAATTCCTACTAGGTCCCGCTTCATGGGGAACTTCATGGTGTTGTTCTTAAGACCATTGAGAAGGAAGGGAGGTACCCAGCATTCTAATTCTTTTCTAAGATCGGTTTCCCGCCCGCTTGAAGCCTTTAGCTCTGTCGTTACCGCAACCAACTCTTTGTTTTGCCTTTCGAGTAGGGCTTCGCGTTCGACTAATTGCTGATGTAGGACCCTGGCTTCTTCGTTAGCGCGATAATATTCCACCGAGCGTCGAAGGCTTGCTTCTAATTCGTCGGGCTCCCAAGGCTTTCGGATGTAGTCAAAGATCTGGGCTTTGCGCACGGAATCGACGACTAAGTCTTCGTCGGAATATCCGGTGACGATGATTCGCACAGCGTGGGGATGAATCTTTTTCGCGAGCTCTAAGAATTTTACACCGGTGATACCGGGCATTCTTTGATCGCTAATCAAAACCCAAGGAGCTAATTTCTCAAGCGCCTCCAGGGCGTGAAGAGGATTACTAAAAGTCTTAATTTCCCAGTCGGAGGGAAGAGACGCCTCGAACACGGTCAAATTGTGTGGCTCATCATCGACGTAAACGATAACGGGTTTTAGGCTCATGCGGCCACCCCCATCGTTTCCATTCCTTGCAGCGGAAGCCGTAGAATGAATTTAGTGCCTTTACCGACTTCGGATTGAACTTCGATAGTTCCGTGGTGACGATCGATCTCTTTCTTTACAATGTAAAGACCTAGGCCTGTCCCGCTTCCTACCTCTTTGGTAGTAAAGAAGGGATCAAAGAGACGGCCCCGAATGTTTTCGGGGATGCCTGAGCCGGTATCGGCAATCGAGATTACGACGTCGGTGCCGAGAGTCTCAGCCTCGATGGTAAGTTTCCCACCTTCGGTCATGGCGTCGACGGCATTCCCGACGAGATTCACTAAGACTTGATTGAGTCCCACCAAACTTCCGTAGAGACGGACACTGGGATCGATTTTTACGGTAACTTCGAAGCGGTCTTTGATCTTGCTGCGCAAAATCGTTAGAACGGAATCTACTACTTCTTTTACCGAGAACTCATTTACCTTGGCCTGGTTAAGCCCGGTGAAGTTCTTTAAGCTCTTAATGATCTCAAAGGTGAGTTTCATGCCTTCTTGCATGATTTTGGTGAGACTGAGAAGTTTCGCTTTACGGGGATCATCAGGCAACTCGGCAACCATCTTTTCGATGGGGCGCAAAGATCCATAGACGTAGTTGAGAGAGTTA
>JBBQIT010000201.1:0-7598 GCA_038325205.1 Bdellovibrionota bacterium | reverse complement strand
CAAAGCTGAGTTGGGCAAAGACTGCCTCCTCTAGTTTGGCTCATGCCGCGGCTACCCTTTCTAGGAAGGACAGTCCGGGGACATAATGGGCGGATGAAAGAGCTCATTTGCCTTGTCGCTATTGCGTTTTCAGCCGTCCCTGCTTTCGGAGCCTTAACTTTTGAAGGCGCTTTCGATGAGCCTCAAGTGAGCTCCGCTCAATGCGAGAACTTGTTAGATGGGCAAACGTTCACCGTCCGCCATTTTCTGACAGGCCCTACTTATCGAACCTCGGTACTTAACTTTCAGTTGAAACCGACAGATCCGCCAGGAAAGGCGTTTTTACAAAATATTACCGTGACCGGATTGTTTGGTTACGACAATGACTTCAATGACGACAGAACGTTTGTTCGGGGAGACAAAGAATTTTACGTGGCCGCTGAAGGAATCATTAGTAATGAACTTCTGGTTGCTGATGTGACGGTGACCATGAGGGACGCCGCGACCCACGAACCCCTTTGCACCGCTAAAGCTGAAATATCTGCCTTTCATTAGGCAAAAAAAGGGACAGGCAATTCAACCTGTCCCTCAAACTAATCCTTATCGCTTATTGAAACGGGTCACTTTCCCTACGGGCATTGTCAAAGGGAGGATCTTTCGTTAATGCGCTAGCCTAGGGCTAAATAGGACCGAGACCTTGTTAATCTTGGTTAAGTTGTCGCTTTGCGCTGGGGTGAAACCGACGAACACATAGTCCTCACTGACGTCGGAAACGGTGTTATTTGAGATATCTGATCCATTGATATACTCGGGCACATCCACGCGGCGCATCGAATCTGGAACGAAGAAAAATTTAATGAAGGGGTGCAGCGCAACTCCCGTACCATTCTCCCGTTCGCCAGCATAAGTATTTCCGGTAATGGTAGCGTTGGTGACACGACCCAATGCAATTCCAAACTCCTTGTGCATATACTTCGTGATGGGATTGAAATTATTTGCAATGTAGTTGCCCGTAATGACCGCGCCTCCGACTTCATACATTTCGCCTAAACCGAGGGGGCGAGTAGCCTGCTCGATATAATTCCCGATGAGATTGAGTCCGAATACCCGGCCCGATCCTTGAGCGTTACCCCCAGCGCGAATCGCATATCCATAGTCACACTCCATCGTGTTTTCTCGAATACGCACGCTCTGGGATTGGCCGACGTCGATGCCATTGCCACCGCTGCCTCCCGAGATTGTGTTAGCTAAAATAGAAAGTGAATTACTGTTATTCATCGCTGATATAGCCCACCCCGCTCCGATTTGGCCGATCATAGACCGCTCTATGATTCCTCGATAACTATCAGTAATTTCAATCCCGTTCACGCCTCCCACTGAGCGCCCGTCGGAAACAATATAGGATTGGCTAATATTGAAATTGGAACTTTTATCGATCTTAACAGCAGGAAAATTCTTATTGAAGAGGTTGATGCCTTCCAAACTGAAGAACGGAGCGCTCAACGCATTGATTAGCACCCCTTTCCCATTGCCCACCAACGTGGCCACGCGCATTCCGGGTCCAACTAGCGTCTGCCCTGGATGAATATTAAGCGAGGCAACGAGGTAACCTTTTGGCGGGGCGGGAAACACTACTTTCCCTGGAGGAGGACAAGGTTTGGAGCAGGTAATGCCATTCGCCCCTTTGATACAGACACTATAGTCCATAGCATTTTGGATTGCCTGAGTGTCGTCCGCAACTCCGTCACCTCGGGGAACGTACACTCGCCCAAGCACCGGATCCAAAATGGACAGAGTTGATTTGCATAGAGGCGGTATTGCGTGAACGATGGATCCACCGAAAACACCAAGGCTGAAAAGACAGGCGATCAATCGGTACTGGTTAAGCATGTCTCATCAGGATGCAAGGCGGGGGCCGCAGGCTTATAGGCATGATTAAGAACTAGTGAACTGACAAAAAATTAGACAAAATTCGGAGTAAAAGCCCGCATGTTCCTGGATTCATCGAGATAATAACTAGCCGTGAAAACCCTAGTCATCGTCGCGAAGTTTGACGACTCCATTTCTACAACAAATGCAAAATCCGAAATATCCGTCTTTCACTAGACAAAAAAAAAGGGACAGGTTACTAGCCTGTCCCTCAAACTAAACCGTATCGTTTAATTAAACGGTCCTGGGTCAGCCCAATGGCCACCTTCACTGATGTAGCCGCTATCACGCTGCATCACTTTGCCGCCATAAAGCATGATGTAGTCTTCGGACTTTGAGGGGTTCACGATTTCAACCATTCCACTGTCTCGTTTGATCTCAGTGAATTGTTCGACGACGTTGATTCCGAGATCTGGGTTGTACCATTGGACGTTCCAGACGCGCCCTTGCTTGAGGGCAAATATGACTTGAGTCCCTTCATTTCCCTGGTGTCCAAACAAGACGCGGCGATTGTCCCAGATGCCCTTTTTGAAAAAGCGCTCTTCCCCTTCACTATCAAAACGTAAGTAGATCTGCTGTTGGTTGATTCTTGCGTAAAGCTTGCGGCTCGCATCGTACATCGTTACGGAAACCGAATCTCGCTCCACTTCCCTAAAGTGAAACTGAGCCCCTTCCCCGGTATCTTCACTCCACGTGCCGTCTTTGTGATCTAGAAAGTACCCGTAGTTGTAGGGCGTGTTGTTATATACGAAGAGATGATAGTCCGACGATGCAAGATTATCTGCGCTAGCCAATCTTCCGAAGAAGAGTAAGGAAACTAGAAGTAGTTTTTTCATTGGAGCCTCCTGTTGTTATTTGCTTTGCACAAAGAGATCTAAGCAATGCGCATGCCACTCAACACAGAAGGCCCACAAAGGCTCTTCGCGATTACCGGCAAAAATTTGGGACAAGGTGGGCCAATTCGCACCCAATTCTGGAGCCAAACAGACACCTAGCCACGACATTTCGAATCTGAAATTTAGAAGCCCATAAGTCGCTGAAAGAGTTTCAATCGCTCTTTGTACGGAGGATAGCGAAGGGTGTTGTCTAAATGCATGCCTCGAAACAGGACAGCTTTGCGATGAGAAAACGTATCGAATCCAAACTTGCCGTGATACGAGCCCATTCCGCTGTCGCCTACTCCGCCGAACGGTAAATTGGGATTACTAAGGTGTACCAAAGTGTCGTTGATGCACCCGCCTCCGAAGGAAACATCGTTGATTACCTTCTCTCGGCGTTCTGAATCTTTCGAAAACAGGTAGAAAGCGAGGGGTTTAGGGCGATCTTTAATGAGTTGTAGCGCCTCGGAGAGCTCTTTATAAGGCAAGATGGGCAATAGCGGTCCAAAGATCTCTTCTTGCATGATGGGCGCAGAGTTAGAGACTTCGTTAATCACGGTAGGAGAAATAAAAAGTTTCTCGGCGTCCGTCTTTCCTCCCATGACCACTTTGCCAGATTTCATTAGTCCCGAAAGCCTATCCCAATGTCTTCGGTTAATGATGCGGCCGTAGTCGGGGCTCTGAAGCGGATCTTCGGTGAAAAATTGAGTCGTCCAATGTTTGATGCCTTCAATGAGAGCTTTTTCATTCTCTTCGGGAACCAAGACATAGTCCGGGGCGACACAAGTTTGCCCGGCGTTAAAATATTTTCCCCAGACGATACGACGAGCGGTTCCGTCTATATCAACATTGCGATCGACGAGGCAGGGGCTTTTTCCCCCTAGTTCGAGAGTGACGGGAGTTAAGTGCTTGGCGGCAGCGGTGAGAATCACTCTGCCAACGGCTGCCCCTCCGGTAAAAAAGATATGGTCATATTTTTGTTCTAGCAAACTTGAAGAGACTTCGACGCCGCCTTCAAATACCTGAACCAACTTGGAATCGAACTCTCTCATTAGTTTGGCGATGAGTTTTGAGGTTGCCGGCGCTAACTCCGAAGGTTTGAGGACTATCGTATTTCCCGCGGCAAGAGCTGCGATCATCGGCGCTATCATGAGTTGAAAGGGATAGTTCCAAGGTCCGATGATCAACACCACTCCTAGAGGCTCTGAATAGATTCGGCTCGATGCGGGGAATTGCATCAAAGGAGATTTCACTTTTTCAGGCTTCATCCATTGCGGCAGATGTTTGATGGCCGTTTTCACTTCGTCATAAAGAAGTGCTACTTCGGCTATAAAGGATTCGGTGAAAGGTTTTCCCAAATCTTGGTGAAGGGCTTCAAAAATAAGTGGCTCATTGGACTGAATCACTTCACCCAGCTTTTGTAACATCTGCCGGCGGAAGGCCAAGTCTTTGGTGGCCCCAGTCGCAAAAAAGGCTCTTTGTTCCTTTAGACACGCGATAATCGCTTCTGAACTAGAATTCGTTGCCATACCACTCCTTTACCAATCATATCCTGACAGAGTTATAAACCAACGCCATCCTACTTTCCGTTACCATTATTGGGAATGAGAAAACTCTCAATCGTTGTCGTCTTTACCTTGGGCGTCGTCTCCGGTACGGCCCGTTCTCTGCCTCCGCAACAACCAGTAATGTATAGCGCTGGGGACGACGCCTTTAGGCAACGCTACAAGAAAGAATCCGCGCTACAGGCGCTTGAAATCTACCGCGATCTCAACCAATCCCACCCTCAAGATCCGGAGTCAGGGTGGCGTCACTCCATGGCCTGTCAGTTCGTCGGTATGCGCCTGACGGAAGACACCGAATTAAAAAAGGAGTTATTTGCCGAAGGAAAAGAGGCGGGACTAGCCTCTGTAGATTTAAAAGAAGATTGCGGTCCCTGCCATTTTTGGACCGCTGTAAACATGGCGCTCTATGGACAAACGGTCGGCCCTCTTAAAACTCTGTTCAGCCTGAAACCTACCCGAGAGCATTTGATCCGTTCCCTTGAGCTTGAACCTACCTATGCTTTCGGCGGCGCCAATCGTATTTTGGGAATCATCTCATGGAAGCTCCCCGGCCTTTTGGGAGGTAGCGACGCTGACGCAAGAGTCTATATGCAAAACGCCATCGCAGCCTCACCGAATGAGCCAATGAACTATTGGTTTTTAAGCCAGCTGCTTTTAGATGCTTTTAATGACCCGACTCAGTCTCTCGTCATCGCTCGCCAAGGCATGAGCCTGCCGGAGCCGGGCCTAGATCGGATTGAAGCCAAAGAGGCATGGCTCGACCTCAAACAATACGTCTCGTCGAAGACTTCAATTTCTAAAAACTAACGTAAATTCAATTATTTAACTCGTGAGCTCAATCACCTCCTTTTGTCGCTATATAGAGAAAGGAGCCCTGGTGAAGCTGCATTTCATTATTAGAACAGCGACTGAGAACAGCGAGACGAGCGCCGTGATTTCCGTCGTCGGAGATGAAATCGTCATCGGCCGCCGTAATGGCGCGCTCCCCTTAGATGACAATCATTGTTCCAAACAGCATTTCCAACTTTACGAGGCCCCACGCGGTCGCATTCGGATCAGAGACCTCGCGAGTCGCAACGGAACCTTCGTAGAAGGCGAAAAAATAAAAGACATTGAACTGACTGTGGGAAAACAGATCGCGGTCGGAACTACTATTCTCATCTTAGAAAAAATTGAAATTGAGGGCACACTTAACATTTTTAACGAACCTTCGATTCAAAGAACATCATTCAAATCGTAAAGCTTCAATCGTTTCAATCTTCGCCGCTTTGCGAGCCGGCCAAACCCCGAAAATGACCCCGGTGAAAAGAGAAAGTAGAAAGGCGGGAGGATAGATCCAAAACGGCGCGCGCATATCAAAGCTTGGGGTGAACCAAGAGACTAAGTAGGTAAGCGCCACTGAACCAAATAACCCCATCATGCCGCCCGTAATAGAAAGCACCAAAGCTTCGGCAAGAAACTGCTTTAGGACATCTATCTGACGTGCGCCTACGGCTCGTCTGACTCCAATTTCGCGAGTTCGCTCAGTTACACTGACAAGCATAATATTCATGATCCCAATTCCCCCCACTAGCATCGAGATCATCGCTATCCCAGAAAGAGCATAGGTGAGCATTCCCAAAATCGTGTTCATCGTGTCGAGCATCGAGTCCTGTGTTACCACGGAGAAATCTTCGGTGTTGTTGTGACGGCTCTTTAGAATTTCCGTTATCTCTTTTACCGCATCCTTCAAACTCACTTTGGATTTGGCGCGCACACGAATTCCAAAAAGTTTGTCATCATTAAAAATCCGCATCGCGGCTCGGGTCGGGATAAGAACCAAATCGTCCATTTGAAACCCCAAAGTCTCGCCTGACTTATCGGTAACCCCAATTACCCGATGCTCGCTTTCGTTTACTTTAATAAGTTTCCCTAAAGGACTTTCATCAGGAAAAAGAGACCTCGCAATGCCATAGCCCAACACAACTACCCGCCGGCCAAACTCTTCTTCTTCGTGAGAAATAAAGCTGCCTGAGGCGATCTTAATATTGATGATACGGGTGAATTTCTCATTACATCCGATGATCGTGGTATTTTTCGAGCGAATCCCGGTTTTGATGGCGCCCGTTCCAAACATGAGACCGGTCACAGAATCTAAGTTAGCCCCTTGCTTCTCCAAAGCGTCTACGTCGTTTAGAGTCAGCTTCCGCTTTGTTCCCCCAATAGGAGGTCCAAAGCCAGTCTTGGTGTCAGTTTTTCCTGGCTGGACGATGATTAGGTTGGTTCCGATGCCTTCAAACTGACGAGTGATGTAAAGCCTAGCGCCATTGCCAATGGAAACTAAGAGCACGACTGCGCCCACACCGATAATCATCCCGAGCATCGTCAAGCCAGCGCGAAGCTTATTGCCGACTAGCGACTCGAACGCCAAAACTAAAATCTCAGCGATCGGCATGTCGTTTTCCTGTGTCCGACTGGACATGGCCATCTAACATAGAGATCACACGAACTGCCCGAGTGGCCACTTGGGGATCATGCGTGACGATAAGGACCGTAACGCCTTCGCGGTTCAATGTCTCGAAAAGCGATAGAATTTCTAACCCGGATTTAGAATCAAGATTTCCAGTAGGCTCATCCGCTAAAATTAGCTTGGGCTGATTCACTAAGGCTCGAGCAATGGCAACTCGCTGACGCTGCCCTCCCGAAAGCTCGTTGGGCTTGTGATCTAGACGATTTCCCAAAGACACTCTTTCCAAAGCGTGTGCCGCCATCTCGCGGATCCTAGACTTGGAAAAAGATTTGTCGTAGCTCGCCGAATAGACCAGCGGCATCTCCACATTTCGAAGCGCTGACATTCGGGGCAATAGATTGAAACTTTGAAAAACAAAACCGATTTTTTGATTCCTTAGGCGAGCCCGATCATCGTCTTTGAGTGTCTCAACAGAAATATCATCTAAACAGTACTTCCCGGTTTCCGGTTGATCCAGAAGTCCTAAAATATTCATGAGCGTCGATTTTCCACAGCCCGAGGGGCCCACAATCGACAACATCTCACCTTCGCGGACGGTGAACGACACTCCATCCAGGGCGCGTACTGCCTCTTCGCCCATCTGAAACTTTTTCTTGATATTGGTGAGTTCGATTACGGCCACACCACGACCTCAGCCTTTACCTTTAATCCCGGCGCAAGCTCCACATCGTCGCTGGGATAAGCGACAGTGTCCCCTAAACTGATCCCCGAAAGAACCTCGGTCCGGTCGTAGTTGCC
>JBBQIT010000200.1:0-7603 GCA_038325205.1 Bdellovibrionota bacterium | reverse complement strand
CTCGAACGAAACCAATAACTCGCATACAATCTCCACAAAGTCGCTCCCGCAGTGCGCCGACACTTTGTTCTACTTGAACGAGGAAAGAGAGCTATCTGATTTGTAAATTTCTTGCAACCTAGGTTTACTGCGGCCCGGGTTTATTGCGTTTTTTGTTACGGCCTTTTGTAGGGAGACGCAATACTTGCGCTAGAACAGCGCCGTCGTGGGCTAAAAGGCTTAAATAATCACCCATTTGCGTTTCATGACCAGGTGCGGTATGAAGCCAGCCATGGTGAAAACTCCCAGATCGCATTCGGTTACCGTCCCAAACCCCATCATTCTTAATGATGAAACATCGCAGGTTCTGCAAATGGAGATGGAGGAGCTCTCTGAAGCTTTTCTGCCGTCCAAGCACTCGCTGTTTTTAACGATTTCTCATATGTCGACGACTCAGCTAGCACAGGCGCATCGTTGGAATGTTCTGACATTACAGTATGAAGCCGTGATGAAGGCGGTTCGCCACTATGAATCGTTGGTGCCTCATTTGGAAGAAGAGGGATTGGAAGAACTAAAAAATTGGTCGGCTCAGTCTGAGAATATATTTCGATGGGCGACGGACAAGATGTCGTCACACCACCCCTCCACCCTATTTGGGGAGCCTCGTCCCCAGACTCAGCGTTTGATTCGTACCGTAAAGAAATTATTCCCCCAGGGCCTAGGAGCTTGGTGCTTTTTGACCATGGTCGAGCGTGATTGGATCGTCGCTTTTGAAAAAGCGCTGATCCCTCATTTCCCCGTGCAAAACTTACGAAATGAACTCCACGCTTTAGTGAGAACTTCGGTTCCGCGATATAGTCGTTGCATGGGACTGAACGCCACTTCGCTTGCGGTCGCAAACCACCCAAGACTGTTAGATGAGACTTTAAAGCAAGCGCGTGAAATGGCTGCAGGACTCGATGACTTCTGGAATGATCTCCAATCTCTTTTATTAGAACCGCCATTGACGAGTCGAAGGTGAAAGCGAACGACACGGCAGTTGTGCTCTCGGAGAAATTCTTAGATCACAAGACCGAAGACTCGCATCCCGAGCATCCAGGCCGCTTGACCCCCATTCTGAAACTTTTTACCGAACCTTGGCTTAGCGCTATCCCAGTCATTGTGCCCGTGGAAGCCAAAGACAAGCTCCTCACCGCCGTACACTCGCAAGAGATGATCAGTTCACTTAAAAGTTCGCGGGGAAGCGCTGGCTGGATTGATCCCGATACTTACTATGGTCCCAAATCCATCGAGACGGCGTGGTTAGCGGCGGGCGGCACCGTGGATTTGGCGCTTAAGATCTGGAAAGGCGAATTCCGCCGCGGGTTTTCTCTCGTTCGTCCGCCAGGACATCATGCGACTCCCTCAAAAGCCATGGGATTTTGTTTGCTGAACAACGTGGCTGTGGCAGCGGCTGCAATTTTAGACGAAAAGCCAAACGCTAGAATCGCGGTAGTAGACTTCGATCTTCATCATGGCAATGGAACTCAAGATACTTTCTATAACAACCCCAATGTTCTTTTTATCTCTTCGCATCGCTTTCCCTATTATCCGGGAACCGGAAGTCTAGGGGAAAATGGAGAAGGGAAGGGGAAAGGGACTAGCGTTAACTTTCCTTTAGATCGACCGTTTGGAGATAATATCTTTGCTTCGCTGTATGGCGACGTCGTGTTTCCCATGCTCAAAGAGTTCCGTCCTGAGATGATCTTAGTGTCTGCCGGCTTTGACGGGCACTTCGCTGATCCGATGCAGGGATTTCAAATTTCAACTTCTACTTTTGGGTTACTCGCTGAGATCTTGATCTCTGCTTCGGAGCTTACGACGGGAAAGATTCTTTTTTGTTTAGAAGGTGGGTACGAGCCGCAAGCTTTAGCAGAATCCGTAGGCGAAGTGATGAAAAAGCTCATCACTTCGCCTCGAAATCATTTCGAGTTGTCCCTTCCAGAGCAGGAAGGGAATCTTTCAACAGTCGAGAAATTTAAAGACTACTACTCGCCGTTTTTTCCCGCGATTTAACCAATTTGGGGCGTTCTACATTCCATGCTTTGCGAACTTGATCTTCGCTAAGGGTCTCATTGTGAACGATGGAAATGATAGCTCGCTCAGGGACTAAGTATTTCTGTGCTGCCGTTTGAATATCTTTGGCCGTTAGGCGTTTAATGATCTCGGGCACGGTATAGGAATGATCGAATCCAAGACCGTAGATTTCATCTAACCCATAGAGCATTGATTGCGCCCCAAAACGTTGGAGCTCTAGCTCAAAGCGGCCAATCCAATATTCTTTGGCGCGATCTAGCTCTTTACTGTCGATGGGTTTGTCTAAGATCTTATCTATCTCAGTGCGAATGCCGGAAAGGGCGCGATCTAATTTCTCGGGCGAGCAGCCGATGTAGAAGCCGAAAACGCCTGGCTCGGGGCTATCGCTATTCATCGGGGCCACGGTGTACGCGAGACTTTGTTTGTCTCGAAGCTCCAGGAACAGTCTCCCTCCTTGTCCGGCCAAACATGAAGAGAGGAGTTTCAAAGCGTATCGCTCT
This sequence comes from Bdellovibrionota bacterium, assembly GCA_038325205.1. Classification (GTDB taxonomy): domain Bacteria; phylum Bdellovibrionota; class FAC87; order UBA2466; family UBA2466; genus JBBQIT01. Next base: position 5,048 of record JBBQIT010000200.1, on the reverse strand, counting down.
GGATCCTGAAAAGAAGTGGCTAGGAAGCCCACTAAGCAATGGGATTGAAAGAGCGGCTCCTTTTTCTCAGCTACTATTTTTAATTCAGTAGAGCGCGCGATAGGAATCGGGGGATGAGCTGCTTTTCCATCCGCCGGCAATTCTTTAAGGATATTCTCTAGCTCTTTGTTCCAAGGCTCTGAGGCTAAGCTGCCCACCGAACTGACTACTAAGCGTTTTCGGTGAATGTAATCTTTGTAGTACTGCTTAAGGTCAGAGATCTGCATGTTCGAAATCGTCTCTTTGGTACCCAAAGGAGAGCGCCCATAGGGATGGCTTCCATACATAGCGGTTAGGAAATTGTGCTGGCAAAGCTGCCCAGGAGAATCCTTCTCCGCTAGGATTTCTCGAAGTAGCAAATCTTTTTCGGTCGCGAACTCATGCTCCGGAAAAGCAGGATGTAGCAAACACTCGGTCAATATGGGTTTCACCTCTTTCCAGTGCTTGGCTAAACATTCTACCGACAAGCCACACGTGTTTTTTCCAACAAACCCATGAACGGAAGCGCCCAAAGATTCTAAGAGTTGGGCAATGCCTAAAGCATTGAAAGATCGGGTTCCTGATGTCCAAAGCCTTCCGAAGAGAAGTCCTTGGCCTAATTTATCTTTGCTCTCTTCGCGCGAACCGCCGGGAAAGAGAAGTCTTAGAGAAATTATGGGAAGGGTAGAGATAGGCTTAGTGAGATAGGTCACTCCTAGACCTGTTGTCTTCTCGGGACGTCCTGAAGTCTTACCGATGGGTTGCGGCTTCGCAGGTTTTGCTCCAATTGCCGCGGTCAGTGCTTTCTTATCTAACTTCATGTCACTGGGATGGGCGAGGGAAACTACTGGGCGTCGTTGCAATAGTTGATTAAGAGCATCGGTGGCTCGCGCTTGATCGATAGCAAGAAGAGACTGGAGATATTTTCCTTCATACTCAGGATCTCCAAATTCACTGTAGTAGTAACCCAATCGTCTGGCATAGCCTTCGACCGTCTCTTTACCGGAAATGACGTCGGACTCTAGGGAGCTCTTCACTCGCTCGATTTCAACGGGATCCAAACCTTCGCGACCGGCCTTATGAAGCACTTCAAAAGCTTCTTTGACTGCCGCGTTCATATTTTCAGGAGCCGTCAAAAGATGAAGCGACGCCATTCCACAATGGCTGGTGGCCATAAGTCCGAAGTGAGCTTCCATCGCGAGACGGGTCTCTTTCACCAGTCTTTGATACAGACGGCTACTTTCGCCGGAGCCGATAGCGCTGCACATGATATCGACGGCAGGGATCGAAGGATCGGCGATGCCGGAAGTTGGAATTGATATCTGAACGTGACATTCTTTCAGATCCCGAGAAATAGCGACAATCTTTACCGTGCTTGGAGTGGGTGCTTTAAATTTTACGACAGGCGCTTTTGCTGGTCCTCGCTTCGCTTTGGCAAATTTACTTTCCGCGAGCTCGAGCGCTTTTTTCGCTTCGATGTCTCCAACGATAAATACGGCCATGGACCCAGTGTGATAGTTCTGATTGAAATAGCTTTTTAAAGTCGTGTGATTAATTTTTCTAACTGTGCTTTCAAAACCCAGCACAGGTCTTCCGTAAGGCGTATTGGGAAAAGCAGTTTGCCAGAGGTTCATAGAAACCATTTTTGCTGGCGAATCATGGGCTCGTTTGATCTCTTCGATGATGACTTCGCGCTCCCGGGCCATCTCGTCTTTATCAAAGAGGGGATTGATCATCATGTCGGCGATGATATCTAGTCCTTCCTTGAAGTAGCGGCTGGCCAAGGTGCAATAAAACGCGGTCTCTTCGAAAGAGGTGAAAGCGTTGATTTCGCCTCCTCGACTTTCAATCTCTGCCGCAACCTGGCCCACTTTCCGTCTACGCGTCCCTTTGAACAGGGCATGCTCAAGAAAATGAGAGATTCCGGCCACTTTGGCGCTTTCATGGACACTGCCCCGGGTCACCCAGGCTTGGATACTGACGACTGGCGATGCATGACTCTCTACGATAAAGACTGGAATTCCGTTCTTGAGCGTGTATCTTTCCAACATGTTTTTTTCCCAAAGTGGTTTAAAGGACCAAAAGGAGACGATGGTCACTTCTGTTGACACAAAGTCTAACAGGTTGGGTCCTGCGTTGACAAACGCGTTCGGGATTTACGTCCACATTCCTTTCTGCATTCATAAATGCTCCTATTGCGATTTTTTCTCGTTCACAAAATATACCGACAAAGATCTCCCCGAATTTGCGGGGGCCGTAGTCCGGGAATTGCAATGGGCGGGGGAATGGCTTTCGGCAAAAGGACATCGAACGCCTGCTAAAAGCGTATTTTTTGGTGGGGGAACTCCGTCGTTATTGCCAGCACCTTTATGGAATAGAATTTGGTCGGCGTTATCACAAAGTTTTGCGGTTCATCCCGACGCTGAGATCACTTTGGAAGCCAATCCGGAAACGATAACCCCAGAATTTGTAAAAGGGCTTCACACGACTCCGATCAATCGGATCAGTATGGGGGCGCAAAGCTTTAAAGCCGAAAACCTCTTAAAATTAGAGCGCCTGGGAAGTGCAGAGTCTATTCGTCAAGCCGCCACCCGTTTGAAAGCGGAAGGTTTCAATGAGTTTAGTTTAGATCTGATCTTTGGAATCCCCGGACAGACGAAAGAAGATGTTCTTTCTGATATTGCTTCTGCCGTTGAGTTAGGGCCAAAGCACATCAGCTTTTACAATCTCACTTTGAAACCGGCGCACACGCTTTATCACCGTTTGCCTGAAGACGATGAGTCCGCTGATCTTTATGAGGCAGGTCTTGAAGCACTCGAAGCGGCAGGATATTTGCGGTACGAAATTTCCAATTTCGCGCTTCCAGGACATGAGTCGAAGCACAACCTGCTTTACTGGGATGGCGGCGATTTTTTGGGGATTGGGCCTTCGGCTGCTAGTCGCTTTTTTTGGGAAGATAAATTCCATCACCGAAAACAGGTTGCCGACTACGCCACCTATCTGGGGCTGAAAGGATTCCCGCTTCCCGAATTCGAAGCGGTGACCTCCCAACAGACCGTCTTAGAAGCGACCTTTCTTGAGCTTAGAAAGCGCGAAGGGGTCCACTCCGCTCAGTTCCAAGAACGGTATGGCTACGATCTTTTGTCGGCTAAAAAGTTTGATCTTTTCCGCAGGGAAGGTTTCTTGGATGTGCAAGACGGACGAATCCATCTCACCTCAAAAGGCTACCTTCTTGCCGATACGATTACTCGGGATTTAGTTGATTACGTCTAAATTCGATCGCGAGCGACCGAATTTAAAAAGGCACTTCATCGTCAGCCATTCCTTTGGATTCATCGTTCTGTGAAGGAACGAAGTCCGAAGGACCGGGACCTCCGAAGTCACTGGCTTGAGCTCCTGCACCAGCACCTCTTTCGGCACCTGGGCCACCCAAGAACTGAATGTTTTGAGCTACGATCTCAGTCGTGTAACGCTTGCCGCCTTCTTTGTCGGTCCACTCACGTGTCTGAAGTCTTCCTTCGACAAACGCTTGTCGGCCTTTCGACAAGTATTGGCCACACAGTTCGCCGAGTTTTCCCCAGACGACGATGCGATGCCATTCGGTCTTTTCTTGTTTTTGGCCGGCCTTGTCCATCCATGACTCATTGGTAGCCATGTTGAAATTGGCGACCGCCCCGCCGTTGCTTGTGTATCTAACTTCGGGATCTGTTCCCAATCTGCCAATTAACATTACCTTGTTGATGCTACCACCGGCCATAATGACGACCCCTTTCTAAACGTGTAAGCTCACTCATAAAGGGGCGGCAGAGTCCCCGTCAAGGCTTCTTGGGGGAGCATCGAGCATTTCATATGAAAGAACTCAAAAACCGTCGCAAAAGTGTCTTCTTTGGAGAATCTCAAACCACACTTTTCAATCGATTAAACGCTAAGACGATCGATCTAATCATTGTCACGGCGCTCTATTTACTGGGAAAGACGATCTCCCCTGCATTGGGAATTGTCGGAAGCGCTATTTTTTGCGCGCTGCAAGATGGTTTTGGAGTAGGACAGAGCATTGGCAAGCGCATCATTGGATTGCGCGTCGTCGAAAGTGGAGGAGGGCTTCCGTGTTCGTTTAGGAACTCCGCGTTACGAAACTTGCCTTTTATTTTTGGAATTCTCTTCACTTCCACCCCGTTTCTTTGGATTTTCCTGATTCTGTTCACCATTCCCGCAGTAGGACTAGAGATTTACTTACTTCTGACGCTAGACAGCGGAATGAGGGTGGGTGACGTGCTGGGCAACACTCAGGTTGTCGAGTACGTGGATGAAGCTTTCCCAGAGTTTTCGCAGTAATCTTTACGCTACCGCGTTATCGTCGGTACAGTCTATAATATATCTATAAGTATCTGTCTTTATTCCCCCGGATTTATTCGAGCTTAAAACCAATCAACCGAAGTTTTGCACAGAAAGGTTCACGGGAACCTGCATGGGTCTTTTCGACTCCTTACTAAACCGCCGTCTTGTCGGTCTCGACATCGGAATTTCCGGCATAAAAGCGATCGAACTTGGCGGAAGCGCTAAGTCGCCGCGTCTTCTAGCGTACAATCGCGTTCCTTTGCCCTGGAATGCCATTGGTCTTGACGGAGAAATTCACGATCGCGATATCATTGTGTCGGCTTTGCGAAAACTTTTTGAAGGCGGGCAGTTCTCGACGAAAAAAGTCGCTGTGGGTGCTGCCGGTAATTCGGTCATTACTAAAAAGATTACGGTTCCTAGGATGTCTTCAACCGAACTGGGGCATCAACTTTACTTCGAAGCCGAGCAGTACATTCCTTTTAACGTAGCGGATGTAAATTTAGATTTTGCTATCTTGGGAAATAGTCCCGCCACTAATTCGGGAACTCCTTCGATGGACGTCTTGATAGTAGCTGCGAAAAAAGAATATATCGAATCGCTAAGCAGCTTGGTGCAGACCGCGGGGTTGACTCCCGAAGTGATCGATAATCAAGCTTTCGCTTTAGGAAATGCTTTTGAATTTAATTACGGGT
>JBBQIT010000199.1:0-7661 GCA_038325205.1 Bdellovibrionota bacterium | reverse complement strand
CAGGACGCTCGCTTCCGGACAATGAGTGGCGGCGGCAACGCCTTTTTGAATAGCGCGTAAGGCTGCCTTCACTAGAGGTAAATCGTAGTCGTCGCGAGTATAGAATAAGCAAACTTGAGAAAGCTCAGGGTCTTGGGCATCGGCGCCCATGCGAGTACAGGAATCTGCTTCAATTCTTGCCCATACTATTCGAACTCGGGAAGTCGGCGGAATTTGAATCGCCTGGGCAACGCTTTCTGAAAGGGCTAAGAGCATTTTTGGAGGGGGACAACGGAGAATGGATTTAATTTCTAGATAAGGCATGGGTAAATTTACTTTCTAGTTTTTGGAAGCGTTGCCGTCCATTCCTAGTTGATCGAATAGGTAGCCGTTCTTTTGCCGGAGTCTATTGCGAATGGCTTTGTGCATTTGACTGATGCGACTCTCGGATAGCCCTAGGTGTAGACTAATCTCTTTCATGGTGAGCTTTTCCCAGTAATACATAAGAATGATCAAACGTTCTTCCTTGCTTAGTCCGCGGGTAAAGACACGCATCGCATCTAGTTGTTCGATGTTCTGGGCTGGGCTTTCTGAATTGGAGTCTTCGTTTTCGTCATTGCCAGTCCTGCTTCTTCCGCTGTCGTTGGTAAATCTCTCTCGATCCAATGAGTCTATATTTACGGCGCGAGTGTCCCGTCTCAACTTCGCAAACGCCTCCAGGGATATTTTCATATGATCTGCGAGTTCTTCGTCCGTCGGGGCCCGTCCCAATTTTAGATCGCAGGCTTCTTGCGCCTGCTTTAACTTTGAAGTTTGAGATCGAACCAGGCGTGGCACCCAGTCTTCACGGCGAAGTTGGTCAAGCATGGCGCCCCGAATACGAGGCACGCAATAAGTTTCAAATTTAACTCCTCGTTGGGGATCGAAGGCTGCGATAGCATCCATCAATCCCAAGACACCCGCCGAAGCCAAATCTTCCGTGTCTACGGAATCAGGGAGTCGATTGCCCATTAAGTCCGTTTGGTATTTAACAATAGATAGATACGCCTCAACGAGCTGATTTCGGGAGTCGATATCCCGGGAGGAATGATAGCGTTCCCAAAGAGTTACGATTTCAGGCCGCGGGATGCGCGTTCCGCAAGCAAAGGTATCTCCTTGTATGGCGTGCGCGGGGCACACCGCCAACAGGGCTGCTAAAAAAGCGACTCTGTGAAATAGCATTAAATTTCCCTTCCTCGTCTGCTTTTCATACGCGAAAGTTTGCCAGAAAAGCAAGTCAGGAAGGAGGGGGTTAGTACTTTATGGGCGCTTCGAATCGATAGGCTTTACGAGGGCTCGGTCGACATCCTGCTCGCAACTGTAGGTTCGGCCGGGATTGAAAGGGCCTGAGGTTGTGTCAATGAAGGTGACTTGAGTGCACTTCCCATAGAGGGCCGAGGCACATTTGGCATAGATGGGGGACCAACACTGGGACTTTCCGGATTGCCATTTGCAATCACTGGACAGCTTCCAACACTCCGCTTCGGAAGTCGCTAGCACACAGGTCTTCTGTGCTTCTGCAATTTTCGGCGTTACCCGAACCAAGCAGCTGTCTCGTTTCCAGATCTGTTGCCCGGTCAGTTTTTGATAACTATTGGCATTCGGATTGGAAGGCGGGGGGCCCGGGACTGTGCATATGGTGCCTCCTCCCAACGAGGTGCAACCTGGCGTTGCCCAGCCAGAGTCTGCGTGGAGAGGGGCGTGACAGGCGAAGGTAGCAAGTAAGACCAGAAGTCGGAGCATGACTTCATTATAGCTTATAGCGATCTATCGACTAATGGGCACGTCGCAATAGTTTTCAAAAAATTTACGAATCGAGCAATAGTGTCCCTTCGGCGCATAATCACCGATAAAGCGGTGCGCCGCATAGGGGAGGGCGGCGGGACCAGAAAGAGCGCCGTTAGGATGCCATTGAGGCACATGGAGCGCATTTCCCTCGAAAGTTTCAGAGCTCAATAGATTTCGGTACAGGACGATAGGAATGAAAAAGTTTCCCCGGGAAATAAAGTTAAACCCCAACTTCTTTACGGATTGCCTTAAGGATTCCTCTCCCACCACAACATTCACAAACCCGTCTGAAGCGATTTTTGTTTTAGCGTCCGCTAGACATTCTCCGGTGACGCCATTTAAGCCAGCGACACAAACCGACCAGTACCGAAGATCAGTGTTTCCATTAAACGTCGTCATGCCCTGATACGTGTTAGCGAACTCAGGCGCTCTAAAGCGAAAGACGTACACTTCGCTCTTTCTATGGGTGAGGCGACTGACTAAATAATGATTATCGGGCTCTGAATAGATGGCCTGTCCTCCCGATCGATAGAAGTATACTTTCTGTTGATAGGGATTGGGCGGAAGATTAGCGAAAGACAACTGATTGGGGGTGGGGACGGGTCCACCCATGGGACATTTCGCGTCTTCTAAAGTCTCGGTGTTAAATGAGGTAAGCGTAGGAAGGGAAACGTTTCCATTCGAATTACTTCCTCGATCGGGAAAATAGATTCGATACCACACTTCCACATAGAGCACTTTGTCTTTGGGATAGGGTGCGGGAAGCTCGATCACATTAGCTTCGCTGGTACGCTTTCCTTCACCTTGGGGTACCAAATATAGTGTGTACTTTCGGTTAGGCGCATTTCTGTCGATGCCATTCCAAAACGGATTCACATTTCCTTCGTCGGGTTGAATACTCCGGTCGGATATCGTCGATACCGTATTAAAGGTGTGCGTGTCGTAGACATTGAAACTTAAATAGCGTCCGTACGGAAACTCGCCCGTAATTTTAAATCCCGTAGTTCCATGATTAGCGACGCGAAATTTCAATTTCCAATACGTGTTGTTTGAATCGATAAAAAGGTTTGCTACGTAGGGGCTTGAGTCGAACTTTTGCCAGAGATAATTACAGTTTGCGGAAAAGCCCAGCGATGGGGCAAAGAGCGAGAGCACGACTAGGGATCGTGTGAGACGCTTCATAGGTTCACCAGGGTGGGGGTTTTCTAAAGTTTAGCTCAGATTTCTATGGCGTGGGGTGGAGAAGCCACGGAGCGGCTCGTCAAGTCACTAAAACTGTTCCTTTCCGTCTTGGATCATAGGGGCCGCTCTACGCAAGACCCCGGATACTTCTAGGCATGAGGGTTGCACCTCTTTAACGGAAGAAGAACAATAGGAGAGATAGTATGAAGCTCATTCCACAGATCAGTTTTCATAACGTTGAAGAAACCGAAGCTATCGCGAATAGCATTTTAGAGAAGCTAGAACGCATAGATAGGCTCTATCCAAGAATCACAAGTTGCCGCGTTTTAGTCGATGCCCCTCATCAGCATCACCACAAAGGCAAGCTCTTCCGAGTACGTATAGATCTGATGATTCCGGGTAAAGAAATTGTAGTAAATCGCGACCCCGCACAGCATGACGCACACAAAGACCTCTACGTTGCCATAAGGGACGCGTTTAGTTCAGCGGAAAGACTGCTGGTGGAAAGCGTTAGAACTCAACGGGGCCATGTTAAATACCATGAAAAGACGAGAAGAGTACCGCCGCCGGTCGATAGGGAGCCAGAGGAGAGCTACTTCGCCTCCTAATCAATTTACGTGTTGCGCAATCTGTTGATAACCGCGCTCTGCAGATTCTGAATTGTCGTTTTGGACAATGTAGAAGTTGGGCTCTTTTTCCCATTTTCTAATCTGCTGGTAATTCTCCTCGAGGAGGGCTGCGTCTTCGTGGAAAAGATCGATATAGCCTGGGGTATTAAACAGGTTAGTCGTCTTTACCATGGGAGCGCCCACCGATAGGAGCGAGGTAAATTTATTAAAGGAAGGCAATTGGCGGATACGTTCGTTATGTCCGTAGCCCAGGAACATGCCTTCGGCATCCGAGATGAGAAAGACTCGGATATTGTATTTGTGCACTTGAAACGGAAACGTGCCCCATTTGTGGTAACTCGTTTGAGGGTTCAAGTAGCAATCTACCGAAAGCTGTACTTGGTCGACTAGAATAGCTTTTCTTAAAGACTCAGGCGCTCGGCAACCGTCGAGACGGGCACCCACTTCAATCAGTACGGGTCCACTTGCCGTAAGAATTAACTCCATGTGGCTGGGGCCCCAATTGATCTCTAAAGCACGCAGCACATCGCATACGTAGGGATACAGAGTTTTTGCCTCAGGGCTTTGAAAAGGCACGCTTCGACAGTTTTCGTAAACCATAGCGCCCTCATGGTGAATCTTATTAGACTCTTGGTAAGCGCAGACGACGTTTCTTCCGTTAAAGGTGACAGAATCGACGATATATTCTTTTCCGACCAAGAACTCTTGAACGAGAACCGATTCATTGATCAGGTCGAGACGGTTTTTTTGTCCCAATATCGCATGAAAAGCAGTCTCTATTTCTTGTTCGCTATGGCAAATAGTGACGTTATCGGTTCCGGCACTTTTGGGTGGCTTGACGACAACAGGGAAATCCAGATTTTGAGAGACCCATTCGAGAGTCTCTGGCAAAGACTTGGAATTAAAACTAAGCGCCGTTCTAACGCCTGCGACCTGTAACGCTTTGATCATTTCATATTTGTCCCGGCGTGCGAGACTAAGACGAGTTCCGTTGGTGGTTTTGCCCATCGCTTCACTTAATTGATCGGCAAGCTCTACTCCGGATTCAATGCCGGCTATCACTTGTTCGGGCTCGAGTAGAGACAGCGTCTCTAAAGTTTCTTCTAGATTGCCCGAATGCACGATATTGGCTGCATAATCCTCGGGATTGAATGAGCCTCGATAAACATCGGGGATTTGTCGGGTGCTCTGTACGTGTACGCAGGCGACTCCCTCTTTACTAAAGTATTCGGGAAACATCGCTCCCGAGGAATATCCATCTACAATCGCGATACAACGAGCTTTATTCATAACTACCTCTTTACGTACTTATTCAACGTTCCTAGAGCACTGAATAACGTTACTAAGATCACACCTAAGAGACTGAACACGGAAAATGTCAAACGAGGGTCCGCCTGTTGGAATAGAGTTACGATCACCGGACCTAGTGGAAGAATCAAAGAAACTACCATGGGTTCGGAGAGCCCAATTCCACGTTGCAATAGATATAGAGGAACGATCGTTCCAAAAATGGCAATGGCTGCGATAAGACCCGGAATTGATAGTGCGGTCGTAATGTCGGGACGACGGAGGGTAACGGCAATTCCACAAACGGCTAACAAAAGAAAAAATCTTACCGACATGATTTGAGTGGCGGTGAAGCCCGCGTCTGAGATGCGTTTAGAAAAGACCGTATTGCCAGCGATGCCCATCGCCCCAACAAAGCTAAAGAGAATTCCCCAGACCAAATTCATTTGAGGGATATGGGTAACAGCGCTTTGTCCTGTCAGCGACACGATCGCCAAGTAGAACATGGAAAACAGAATTCCCATCCCCGCTACTTTTTCTAATCCGGTGATTTCAGAACGGGGTCGATAGACCTTAAGAAGAAAGCCTGTGATTAGAGGCCCAAAGCCCAGCGTGATCGCTGATACGATGGCTGGTTCTAATTCTTTAAGCCCTAAGAAATAGCCAACCCAAGCGAGGGTGGTAGAAAAATTCAAAAGAAAGATGTCTCGAGAAAGCCCTTTTAGTTTCCCGCTGAAAAAAAGCTTTCTTTCGACTACACAGAAAAAAATCATGGTGACCGAGAAACAAATAGCGACGAGTAAGAAAGGATCGATGTTTTGAAGAAGATTTCCGACGGTAACTGCTTTTCCCGCAGCAAGAAAACAATAGGCCAGAACGAACGAAGGGCCTGCTAACGACAGGCGTTTCTGGCTTTGCGAGACAACGTGCGACAAGGGAAAGCCTCCATGGAAAAGGGGCTACTTATAACACATTGCGGTAAGCGGGCGCAACCCTGCGTGGTGAGCCTAAGGTATTGAAAGTATAAAAAAAAATAGACTGACTGTGTCTCGTGTCTTTAGCGAGGATTTCCCTCGACTGTGCGGATCTGAGCGATTCGCGAGACACCTGATGTAGTTTGTCGTCGAAGGTTGCAACGCTGGTAGAGTTACTCAAGCCTGAGTCGGTTGGCATTTATCGTGCACTACTAAGAGTCGCAACGATAATTTTTTAAGGAGTATCAATGGACATTACGCAGATCGAAACCGGGCAAATGGTTCACGTCAGAGGTGAGGATGGCGACCCCGGTGTGCGCGTTGGTACTGTAGACCATCTCGAAGGCGACTATTTAAAGTTGAATAAAAATGATTCGTCGGACGGAAAGCACCATTGGGTGCCAATCTCTTTGGTCTCGCATTTCAATGGTCACGCCATTTATCTGAATTGCACCAAAGATCAATTTTCCGAAAAGGGTTTTAACGAACCGCCGCGGAACATTAGCGCGGCATAAATCTTCAAATTCAATTCCCAAGCCCTCCCCGACTCGAAACAGAGCCGGAGGGGGTCCTTCCTTTTTTTATCGGATCCTTTGAAGACTGTTCGTATCGAAATCTCTAGAGGTGAGTCCTAAGCGGTAACGGAAGTTCTTCCACTCCACCACGGTCTTGCGGTTGGTCTGGCTGTTTACCATCGCCATATGGGTCGGACGCCAAAAGCGGCCTGCAAATTTTTCAAAGCCCGTCATTTCTAGAGTCTTCAAAGGCGTTCCTTTGCGATCGAAGAACTCAATCTTTGCGGCACGGAAATTTTTGGTGTCCCAAAAAATAAGCTGCTTCGAGTATCCCGATTCAGGATCTACTGGCGTGCGCTCGACGACGTAACACGTACCTAGAGAGCATTTATCCTGCTTCACGAAGTGATATTTATATTTTTCGACGGCCTGATAGCACATATCTTCGTAAGCAAATTCACTTCCCATGAAAGGGCCAGATTTATTGGTCGAAGAGATTCGTTTCACGCGATTTAACGATGGCAAGAATAACCATTGGTCGTCATCACTGCGTTTGTGTGAGTAAGTTAAAAGGCTAGTCCCTTTGACATCTCCGGGAGCATCGAATGTGGCAAGACCCTTGTCACCGTCGTTGGTTTCCAAGAAAGATAATCTGAGAAGGTCAGGGCTGGCGCTATTTCCATTGGCGTCTTTTAAGATCATTTTAATTTCAGCCGAGTAATCATGGTAACCGGCTTCGGCGTGCTTGGCCTTTATAGCAAGCTCAAGTCCCTTCTTGTCGTTCGACTCTCCCGCAGTAGCGACACTGCCGATGGCTAAGAGTATCAAGAGGCCGTGTAGGGCAGCATTGTTTGCCGGTTTCTTCGAGAACTTCTTCATGACATTAACCTCATCCAATAGTTTATCTAAAAACGATCCGCCGCTCCCGTTGCTCGGTCGGTCAAACAGAAGAACGAAGGGAATGGTAAGAAAGAGCGTGACGAAAATATCGAAGAAGATCGTCATGGCCGTCATCTCTCCCATCACCCAGTTCAATTGAAACGGTGAGAGGATTAAAATTCCAAATCCTAGTACCAAGATAGTATCGGTGACCACAATCGCAGTTCCGGCGCGTTGGAAAGCGTGGTGGACGGATTGTTCCGGAGAGAGGTTCAGTTCTCTTCGTCCCGCCAGATAGTGAAAGAAAAGGTGAATCGTACTATCCACTACAATTCCCAGCGTCGTACTGCAAACCATGGCTACTGCCATTCCAATTTGCCCGTCGATAA
>JBBQIT010000198.1:0-7666 GCA_038325205.1 Bdellovibrionota bacterium | reverse complement strand
TAGTAAGACTCGTAATCGCCATCCAGGTGTCGTGAACCAAACTCCAATAAATAATCATTCGAAAAGGGCGCACTTTATCAACCGCAGGCCTTTTCTGTTTTAATCGAACTATGAATTGAATCGTAAAGAGAGTTCCCCAGGGTAAATTCAAAATCGGCTCGGGTAACCCTTCGGTAAGAAAAAGGCGCGTCGGGTCCATTCGGTTTACCGCTTCGTACTGATGCCCGTGCTCGATATGGATCCCATCGACCTGATGGTGAATATTTTTCCAGACGATCTCTTTTCCTACCGCTTCTTCAAAAATGGCCCTTGCGCCTTTCCAAAGCATTTCTTGGTCGTGGTTTCCAATGACAAAAGTCATGCTGTGGCTTGGGTGAGAAAGAAAATCGCGCAACGCTTTAAAAAATATCGGGTGGCCATCGATAACCGATTTAACCTTGGTGCTAGAGACGTTTTCTGTGATCACCACCGTGTAGTGACCGTGATAGTCGGTCTGAATGAGGTTCAGCATGTCGCCGTTAAAAATCAGTTCAATATCGGCATCGGCGAGCGAGCCTTCGCTGTAGTGATCTAAAAACTCTTTGAACTTACCGTCATGATAAAAATCTTCTAAGTGATTTAAATGGCCGCTGGATTGAAACTTTCCGCGTCCTAGATGGAAATCTGATACGACAAGTTTTAACTTCTTCATGGAATGGCTTCGTACACGGCATTTCGTCCGCGACTTTTTCCCGAATACATGGCTTTGTCGGCAAGCTCGATGATGTTCTTTTTGCTTTTGCTATGCTCAGGGAATCGAGAGACACCGATGCTAACCGTGATATTGATATCGTTACCTAAAATATGAAACTTGTGTTTTTCGATTTGAGCCCGCATACGCTCAGCGACATGAACCGCTTCTTTGTTGCCTGACCCATTTAAAATGATGATGAACTCGTCGCCGCCATAACGGAATAATTGGTCGTTTCCACGAACGAGGCGTTTCATAAAATCGGCAAGGCCGATGAGTAAGCCGCTGCCGGTCATGTGGCCAAATCTGTCGTTCACCGATTTGAAATGATCCACGTCGATAAAAAGAACGGAGAAGCCCACATTGGTGTTTAGCGACCCATCGATAGCCGAGTCTAAAGCGATGTCTAAATAGCGGTTATTGTACAGGCCAGTAAATTCATCGACGTAACTAAGCTGTTTCGCTTCTAAGTATCGCTTTCCGTTTTCTAAAGAGAGTTCAAGGTTTCGGACGAGAAATTCAGCTCGGGCCTGTCCGGACTTATCGATCACCTCGTTCACTCCGAATAAAAATATTCCGCCCATCCAACTGTTCTTCAGCGGAATCCAAGCGTGCGTGCCATCAAACCATTGCTCGGGATGAGAAGTTAAATGGCTTTCGAAACTAGATTCGACGGCACCGCCCATATGGGCGCGATATCCTTCCCAAGCAGATTTTCCTTCTTCCTCGTCGACGCGGTGAACTTCTGTTTTGAATTTCCCTTTTTCTTCGGGCCATACCCAGACCCCACCTTTGGCATGGGTCATGGAGATGATGGAGCGGATAGCTAGCTCTCGCATCTTAAGGTCGTTCTCCGCCATACTGATATGGTGGGCAGCGCGAAAAACGTCGAGATCGGCCGCAAAGGGAAGGTTTGTGCTATTCAATTGTCTTTGACGAAGCGTCTTTTCAACCGCCCATTCTAGTTGTTCAGGAGATGTGGGCTTTAGGAAGTATTCTTTGATCCCCATCTTAAAAGCGGCGATAGCGATTTTTACGTCGTCATTCGAAGAGAGAACAATGATATCGGCTATGGGAGAGTTTTCCCGTACCTGCCTAAGAGAGTCGATGGGGTCTTCCGGAAAGAGAGAAAGGTCGACGACGATGAGATCGTAACTAAAAGTAGCGAGCGAATTTTCCCAGCCAGCCCCTTTTTCACACCAGACGGAGCAGTACTGGGGAGAAGCAAAGCTGGTGCGATAGGCTCCCTCTAGGATCGGGTCAGCGATCATGAGAAAGACTTGCGGTAATGAAGTCTGCGTATTCATTCTCTATCCGGCTTTTCGTTCGGAGTCGTCGTCCTCGTTCTCGTTGCGATCGATCGTTTCCAAAAGGGTGATAGCAAGACGCATAGTCTCGACTAGACGTCTTTTCTTGGCGTCAACCGCACCTAGAGAGGCGTTGTTTTTGCGAAGGCGCTCTTCTAAAGACTCGAGTTCTAGTTCTAGAGCATCGCTCTTCTTTTTGAGCTCTAGAACATGTTTGTCTTTAGAGTCGAGGAGCGCTTGCATGTCGCGCTTTAAAAGTTCGTATTTGTTTTCTAATTCTCGCTCTTTTAGTTTGATCCGCTTGAGATCTTCGCGAACTCGCTCTTTATATTCTTCACGCTTTTTGCTGAGCTCGTCGTAGTCGCTTTGGTAGTTACCCGACTGGCGCAACTTTTCCTCAAAATCGTTTTTAAGAAGCGAGATCTCTTCTTCATGGTCCGCCTTGATATGGCGTAGTTGGCTTTTTAGAGACTCATCGCTTCGGCGTAAACTTTCCAATTCGCCGGTGGTATCTCGGGCTCGTCGCGTTTGCGTTTCAAGATCATGGGTGAGTCTTTTTAAGTAGCTTTGATATTGGCCACGTTGATCCCTGAGATCGCGAACCTCGGCCTCTTTGAGCGCAATATATTTTTTAAGGAGATCCGTCTGATCGGAGGTGAGGCCATCGCCCTCGGCGTCACGGGGCAAATCGCGCAGCTGTTCTTTTAGCTCATCAATTTGGTGAGACAGTTGGTTTTCTGAGCTCTCGATTCTAAATTCGCGTGAGACGTCATTAGGATCTATGGTGAAAACGATGGGCTCTCTAGCCTCGGTTCGTTCTCCGTGATCCCTGTCGTCTTCAGCAGGACGTTTCTTCGAAGTCTTGTTAGCGTCGCGCTTAGAATAGGAACCTGGTTTATCTTTTGGATCTTTAAAAGACACGCACACACTCCCAACTCTCTTATCGGCAGCTATGTGGGTGATCCGAAGGAGCATTATTAATGCGACGGGTCACTAGTTGACGAAGCCCAGAAAATGACCACAATGGCGGCATGGACGCCAAAGTCGCAAAGCTAACGATGCAGCCATTGCGCCACGCATTAGAATCGCGTACGGCTGTGGGAGATCTTTGGAAGTCCGAGAAGAACGGGATCCGTTGTTTTGCTTGTGGCCACCGCTGCTTCATCCCCGAGGGGTTCGACGGCATTTGTAAGGTGCGCTCCAACCGTAAAGGAGAGTTACGGGTTCCCTGGGGATACGTTTCTGGTCTTCAGGTCGATCCCGTGGAGAAAAAGCCTTTTTTCCACGTGTCTCCCGGGTCAAAAGCGTTGAGCTTTGGGATGCTGGGCTGCGACTTCCACTGCTCCTATTGCCAAAATTGGTTTACCTCCCAAGCGCTGCGGGATCCAGAAGCTACCGCTAGACCGGAATCGATCGAGCCCATAGAGATCGTGGAGCTGGCACAAAACCACGGGGCTAAAATACTAACGAGCACTTACAACGAACCACTCATCACTTCAGAATGGGCGGTCGCTATTTTTAAACAGGCGAGAACCCGCCAGATGATGACGTCGTACGTTTCCAATGGAAATACAACGCCAGAGGTCCTCGATTATATTCGCCCCTATGTGGATTGTTACAAAATAGATCTGAAGAGTTTTAATGATAAGCACTACCGGGAATTGGGTGGAGTTCTCTCGAACGTTCTAGATTCCATCCAACGCGTCTATCAGATGGGATTTTGGTTAGAGATAGTGACGTTAATCATTCCCGGGTTTAACGACAGTCCTGATGAACTGAAACGTATGACGGAATTTTTGGCTTCTGTCTCGCCGGAGATCCCCTGGCACGCGACGGCCTATCATAAAGATTACAAAATGACGGATCCGGCCAATACGAGCGTCGATAGCTTGCTTAAAGCGGCGGAGATTGGTCAGTCGCAAGGATTAAAGTATATCTACTTGGGGAATCTTCCAGGGCAAGTCGGCAAATGGGAAAATACCTACTGTCCGAATTGTGAATCGGAGCTTGTCACTCGCCGAGGATTTCATGTGCTGACCAACCGAATGACCCAATCCAAGTGCCCCGATTGTGAGTACCCCATTCCTGGTCGTTGGTAGTCAAAAGCTGTGTTAGGCTAAGCCTCAATGAGTGGAACGACGACTGGACCCGCCATCGAAAGCAAACTCCCGAAACATTTTGTTTGGTTTCTTACCGGTGCCTTTCTTTCAAATGAAGGCACTTGGATGCAACTGGTTGCCCAAGGATGGTTAGTCGCTGAACTGAGCCAGGAACCGTTTTGGAGTGGTTTCGTAGGTTTTTGCGCTTTTCTACCCATGCTGCTGCTTTCGCTAGTCGGGGGAACTCTAGCTGACCGCATGAATCGCCGAAAGCTCCTCGTCATTTCTCAGGTAGGAATGATGATAGTGGCTACTTTGCTAAGCGTTCTGACACTTACCCATCATATTAAGATCTGGCATGTCGCCGTTCTGGCACTTTGTAACGGGGTAGGAAGTGCGATTAGCACGCCGGCCTATCATGGATTTCTTTTTGATCTAGTCGGACGGGAACGGTTGGGAAAAGCGGTTTCGTTAAATGCCGCTCAACTTCACTTGTCGCGAACCGTCGGGCCTGGTTTAGCTGGAGTTTTGCTGGGAGTGATCGGAGCTGGGGGCTGCTTTGTTTTTAATGCTGTCTCTTTCCTCGCGGTGATACCTCTTATTTTTGTGGTTCCGCTTTTAGTTCCTCAGGATTTTTCGAAAGCCAAAGCAGAATCTTTTTTTGGATCACTTAAAGAGGCTTTGGGTTATGTCGTCGGGCAAAAATCTATCCGATTGGTCCTTGCCGCTCTTACCTTAGTGAGCGTTCTTATCTTCCCTCACATCACGCTGCTGGCGCTGTATGTGAAGGCCAATTTATTACTGGATGCCCATGTTTTGGGGTGGCTTTGGGTTTCCTCCGGCCTAGGATCGGTTTTGGTGACGGTAGGGACGGCGCAAGTTCCTAAGTTGCTACAACGTTTGGGGGTAAGACAGATTCTGTGTTGTGCCGCTCTTTCTGGATTTTCACTGATTCTATTTTCGGAATCTAAAAATCTTTGGATTATGCATCCGCTCATCTTTATCACCGGAGCTTTCATTGGCTTGGTTTCGGTGGGATCTTTGACTTTGATGCAATCGCAGGTTCGCCCCGAGTATCGCGGAAGAATCTTAGGGTTATGGGGAACGCTTTTCCAGGGGATGTTTCCTATCGGAAATATGGTTGTGGGAACCCTCGCTCAATTTACGAGCATTCCTTTCGCCTGGCGGCTCGCAGGCGCCCTCATGGTGGCGGCGAGTTTGTTGATATTACTATTTCCGGCAAGAACGCTATCGGAGAAGAAATGAAGAAGGCGCTTTTTTTATCGGCATTACTTTTAACGGCGTCGGCTTTTGGAGTTAGGGAGAAAAGCCCTTTTCTAAAAGGCATTACCTATCCAGAGAAGACCGTCAAAGTGGCTCGCAAAGACGTTAAAAGTAGTAGCGTAGGCCAAGAATCTTTCCAGAATTGCTATGTATATCCCAAAATTGTGGTCGTGGAACTCGATTCGGGCCAGATTGGTGCCGACAGCCTCTTGATTCGAAATCGAACCAATCCCTCTTTAAGAAAAATCTGCAGTAGCGAGCCTTGGCGTGATGAAGTGAAATTGCCGTCGAGCGACCAATACTTTCTGGGGAAAGCGGGAGACTACCTCTTCAATATTTCTGCGGATGGATTTGGTGAAGCCGGTGGCATGTGGGTTTACGACGCGGGCAACGGCAAACTATTGGATGAGATCTACTATCACCTCCACCAAGAGTTTACGGTGATTCCGCAAACGGATGGCATCTCTTTAGAGTTCTACGAGCAACTTAAACTCGATTGTAGCTTGGCTCCGCAATTCGACGACTGCTGGGCCAAAACCCGTGAAGCCAATAACATTCCTGCTTCCGTAAAATTAAAAACTCCCGATTGCGCGGAAATTTATAAAGGGAAGGACTTTAAAGACCATCCTGAACTTATCAATAACCCCGGCGCCATTCAGATCTTCACTAAAGTGAGAGTCGACGACATCCGAAGCGCCAAACGCACCTTCATCAACGGCTCCGTCCTCTGCAACGCCTCCCCCTAAAGGTGTGTGGATACTTTTTACCATAAAGGTGTCTGGATACTTTTTACAAAGTCATCGGTTCAGGGCCGCACGAGTGGCAACTTCTCCAAGTTGCATAATTTCCTCGGGGGAGGGGTTTCCCGCAGCGGAGTGGCTGACCAAACCCGCCATGTCTTCAGGTAATGGAATTTTTAAGCTCAAGCCGTTGGTGGTAAGCGATCCCGACATGTTGGGGGACGCTAGGAACCATGTAGCAATTAGTCGATCGGCTCTCCCATTTAATGGCGTATAGCCTGTCCCTATCGAATAGACGTCAGCGACTACTTTGCGTAAATCATCGGTAAGAGTATTCAGAATAAACCCGCCCACGTAGAAACGGTCCTTGTTTTCAGAGGGTGAAGGAAGAATCATTTCGGGCGAGAGCTCTCTTTGCGCGGGAAAATAGGTCGGCTCGGCGACGGAAGCTTGGATGGCAAAGACGAGATCCGCTGGAGTTGCGATCATTCGTATCTCGCACCGACGGTTCTCGTAAGAAAGGTTTCCTAGGATAGCTAACATCGATTGATTTACAAAATAGGTACACGCTTTCCCAAGAAGGTGCCCCTCGCGCCTTACTTCGAACGACGACCAATCCATTTGTTTGATGTCTTCCCCTTCGTTCAGCGAAGGAAAGCCGTTATCGAAACGCGGAGAAGGAATTCGGTTATCGAGAATATCCCCATTGGACGCAATGATGGCTAACGGGATCGTGGGCAGGCAGGCCGCGCCACTCGAGTCTAGACTAGCGAGCTGAATCAGATCGGCGATGTCTTCGATGGGGGCTTCAGGCACGTGTCCAAAAGCTAGCTTAAGAATTTTTGCAGGAAGTTTATCGGGAATTCGGTTGGGATTGATTTGGCGAACCAGTTCTGCCGCTGCGGCTAGGCTGGCCGGAGTGAACCCTTGGCAAGCGAAGTGGCTGGCTAAGAGAGCGCCGCTACTATTTCCAGCGATAAACGTATTTTCTGATAAAGCATCCGGCATCGCTTCACGGAGCGCTTTCACCACGCCTACATCCCATGCGCCATCGATACCTTTGCCCATGAAATTGATGAGAAATTTCTTCGACGGACCTAGCGTCGTCGGAGCAAGACTTCTTTGAATACTGGCCTGAAGCACAGACGAAAAGGAATAGAAAATGACAAAGACAAATATCCCACGAACACCCATAATCCCCCCAAAACCCGCAGCTACATTGGTTAACGTGCCGTGCCGTAACTTTGAGGTCAAGCGAAATGAAAAAATATCGACGAGTCGTGCCTGGAGAGCCTTCAGGAACTGTCCTTTCGGGCCCTGAATTGTCATAATATGAGTATGAACACTGAAAATGGAGAAGTCTCCGCCCCGTTCGGAAAATAAAAAACTTAGCCCCTAAGATTTAACGCAACACCCAGCTTTTTTGGTCCAGACCGAAAACACGCAAGGAAAAAATAAAAAAAAGAAAAAAACCTCCCCATACGCCAACGATAACAAAAACAAACG
>JBBQIT010000197.1:0-7685 GCA_038325205.1 Bdellovibrionota bacterium | reverse complement strand
AACAAGACTTCCTTTGCGAGTGACAAGATCGATCAGCTGTCCTCGCTCTACCGCCACTGGGGCTTCCGTATTTGCACTCGTAAGCGCCGCTCCAGGTCGCACATAACCGCGAGCCCGTACTCCGGGAACCAAACTTCCCTTCACGAAATATCCCGCTTGAAGCAAAGGAGTTAGTTCTCGATCTTCGTAGCTTATCGATGAGTCTTGTAATGTCTCGCCGTGCCGAATGCCAATCTTTGCGACGGCTACTTTGGCGTGAGCTTTTATGACCACCGTTCCAAAGATCGGAGCCGGATGGCTGCGAGACTCGAACTGAACGGTGATAAGTCCAAAAGGAGGTCTGGGATTGTAGTCCACGAGAACAGCATCTTTCGGAACCTTCGCGGCGACGTTAAGATTTTCGACTCGAAGCTCAACATCCCGGGCTAGGTCTTTTGAGATCGTATTAACGATCATCTTTGAGATCTGAGCAGGTTCGCTAAAACCCGTTGCGGAGGCATCGGGGTGTCTCGCGGGTAACGCGTTAACCACCGATGCCCACGCTAAAAAGAGTAAAGAGAGAGCCATATTTCTCATCGTACGTTCACCGTGTGTTGCAGCACCTGATCTACGGCTTGAACGACTTTGGAATTCATTTCGAAAGCTCGTTGGGCTGAGATCATGTCGGTCATTTCCTTAACGACGTCGACGTTAGATCCTTCTAAGTGCCCTTGCATCACGGCCCCTACCGTCTCTTGGTTAGGCACCGAGAGGTTGGGACGGCCGCTGGCTTCCGTTTCCACAAAGATGTTTTTTCCGACTGCTTTTAAGCCGCCGTTATTAACGAAAGTGGCGAGCTGGATTTGGCCAATTTGGACACGATCGGCATCCGAGATAGAGGCGATGACCGTTCCATCTTCCGCGATCTCGATTCTCCGGGCGTTAGGAGGAACCACCACTTCAGGCTGCACTGGATAGCCTTCTACGGTCTCCACTCGACCCACATTCGATCGGAAGAAAGTTCCGTCTCGTTTAAATCCCGTTTGGCCGTTAGGCATCTGAACCACGAAGAAGCCCTCGCCTCTCACCATCAGGTCAAGATCGCGACCGGTATTTTGAATGTTACCCGTCTCAAAATTTCTTTGCGTACCCGAGACTTTCACGCCCATGCCACGCTGAATGCCGAGCGGGGATTGCGTCGTTGCGGAAGTGTTAGCCCCTGGCTCTTGAAGGGTTTCATACAGAAGATCTTGGAACTCAGCTCGAGTTCGCTTGTAGCCCGTCGTATTTACGTTGGCCAGGTTGTTCGAAATGTTATCGATCTGCGCCATTTGGGCTTCCATTCCCGAAGACGCGGCATTAAGTGCTGTGATCATCTAGTTCTCCTATCTTTCTCGGGCAATATCGTTCACGGTGCGGCCATCAATCTCTTGATAAGTCTTTATGGCTTGCATGTGCGATTCATAGGCTCGAGTGACTTCAATCAATTTGGTCATCTCAGCGATGGGATTTACGTTACTTCCCTCGAGAAATCCCTGATGTGCTCTGGTTTGCAGGGGATCATCCGAAAGGTTTTCGTTCTTAGCATTACGGTAATACGAACTCCCGACCTTCTCTAACCACTGGGGCTCATGAAACTCTTGAATCGAGAGTGCCGCGACTCGCCTTCCTCCTTGGAAGACATCGCCATCGGGAGTGATTTGAACCGGCGCTTGTCCTAACTGAATAATTCTTTGCTCGGGAGTGGTCGTTGGCGCAGCGTTCTGAGTGTCGGGTCCGCTGCTTATCGTACGGCCGGTAGTCGTCAAAACCACACTTCGGTTTTCCCGAGGGCTTCCCGAAGCAGAACCTAGAACCGGAAATCCGTTTACGGTCACAAGCCTTCCATCAGCGCCGACACTAAAATTCCCAGAACGCGTGTACCTGACTCCCGCGGGCGTTAAGATCTCAAAAAAACCTTTACCTTCCAGTCCCACATCTAGCGATCGGCTGGTCTTTTCCAAAGGCCCTTGCGAAAAATTGGTGTAGATGCCGTCCATTTCGACAAAACTTTTATCCCCTACAGGTCTTCCTTCGAGCATCGTTTGCGCGGTGATGTCGCGCTTTAACCCTTCCACGCTGTCAGGACGTCTCAACTCGGTAAGGTATTCGTTGAAAGTGCCTTGATCTTTTTTAAATCCAGGAGTGTTCGCGTTGGCGAGGTTGTTAGCAACCAATTCCAGCTCGTGCGCCTTAGCCATTCCCCCAGAAAGTGCGGTGTAGATGCCTTTGTCCATTTTTTTGCTTTAGTTTGGTGGTGAAGTTTCCGAAAAGGATCATGAGGGCCTTCCCCTCACTCCCCCAAAAATCGTGCAAGCTTAGTGCCAGAGCATCCCGCTTGGTGACTCAGCGATCTGAAGATATCTGGGGAAAAGTTTTCCCCTTGAAGCGGAATGAATTTCCCCTCCCTAACCAAAAAAATATTTTTCTCTCCTTTCGTGGCCACTAGCTTCCTTTTCCGACGAAAACACTCACAAAAATGGCACACCGCTCCTTTCTCCGCCCGAGGGATTAGTTTAGTTACAGGGGATTGAAAGCGGGGGTATATGGGGATTACGTTTTCGCGCGGCGGGATTGTACTATTCTTGATCTTTACTTTGGGAGCGGTGTCCGAGGCTTCCTTTCGTCCCTCGAAGATCGAAGCTTACGGTGACTCACTAACTGCCGCTTTCTTGGCCAATACCAATGTCACTAACGCCCCCTCCTCTTCTGAAGTCAGTGCGATTTATACGGACCTTGCGAACTTCAAAATAAAAAACGACAGGCGACTGCTTGAGCGTCATGAACCTCGCCATCTCTCTTGGGTGGCGGAGCTTACGAGCCTTCTTTTCCCCCAAGATAATATTCCGATCATTAACGTGGCGGTGACCGGCGCAAAAAGCTGGCAGCTACCCGGCGAAATTCAGGCTGTGGGGCCGCAAGAGAATACGGCCGCCTTTATTTTTATCGGTCACAATGATTTTTGTGAGCCCGATTCGTCTCCGGAAGCGATGGCAAAAACCTATCGAGGAGAACTGGATAAAGCTCTGACTATTTGGGAAGCGAATCACAAAAACTCGACCATGCACTTAGTTCCTATCGGGGAGATCTACCGCGTATACCAAACGCTCAAGGGATATGTCTGGCATAAAGCCACCGACAATAACTTCAGCTGCGAAGATTCCTGGCGAAAACTCTTTCCCTGGTGTCCTGCCCACTACCGAAAGTTTGCTAACGGAACCTTAGAGAAAGAGATGGCGCCCAAAATGGAAGCGATGGACGCTGAGTTAGAAAAGATTGTGGAAAATGCAACTTCAACTAAGGGAAATAAGTACCGGTATCTAAAAGGGGTTCAAAAGGTAGATTACGAACCCTATGCTTTTGCCGTGGATTGCTTTCATCTGTCAGCGGAGGGGCAGAAAGCATTTGGGAAGTCTGTGTCTAATGCGGTGTTCCTTGATTAGCCCTTGCGACGATTACTAAGTTTCGGTAGCTCATTATTCTGAAAACCATGCCAAAAGCTAAAGGCCAAAAGCAAAAGCGCAAAATCCAAAAGTTAACTTCAAAGTTTACTTTTGGCCTTTAGGTTTTTTCTTTTGGCCTTTAGCTTTTGGCTTGGTTTTCATAATAGCCGGGTTGCTTCGCAACCCTCGAAGTAAGAAAATATATAATAAAAAAACGGCACTCCCTTTCGAGAATGCCGTTTAATCAACGTACTAAAAAACTAATTCAAATATTCTTTGAAAGCTTTACCGGGCCGGAATTTCGGTACGGTGCAAGCTGGAACCTTAATGGCTTCCCCAGTTTGCGGATTACGCCCCATGCGGGCTTTGCGCTTCGAACGAGTGAACGTTCCGAAACCGACGAGAGTGACATCCTCGCCCTTTTTCACCGATTTTTTAATCGTGTCCAAAGTGCTGTCGAGAATGCGTTCACAATCCGCTTTGGTGATTTCCATTTCTGATGCCAGCTGCTCAACGAGTTGAGCTTTATTCATGTTGGTTTCCTCCCCGGTTTAATTGGATGTGCTGTGTTTCGATCATGTAAATCTTTCTACGGTAAGTGCGGTTTCGATCTGTTGTCGTTGGAAAGCTTTATGAGCCGCCAACCCGAAACCACCAGGCCGCGCTTCTCATTAAAAAAACCTAAACAATCGGAGCACCTAGCAGCAATAAACACCGCTTTTAACAAACGGAAAAAAAGTGGTCAAACAAAAATTATGCTAAGGTCTTTCCATGGGTTTGAATCGTTTCACTTTCTACTCACGATCGATCATCGATGGAACTCTATTTCTTTCCCTGTCAAGCTGTCATTTCCGATCGAAGGCTTCTCTGTCGACGAAAAAGAATAGCACTTTGCGATGGCTAGTGGCCGAAGCTCCAAAAACTTTTGATTGGACGCTAGCGACCGACAAAACCAGCCTTGAAAATGTCTCTTTGGTGATGGAAGGACTCACTAGACTCGTCACGGATGATTCTGGGGTGAAAGCCGAACCCGCTCTGGCGTCTCGCTGGACTTCAAAGATGCCGACCCGGTTCGAATTTCGATTGCGTCCTAATATTTTGTGGTCTGATGGGACGCCCCTTCGGGCCAATCATTTTCTTCAAGCATGGAAACGTTTACTTCAAAATTCGAAACGAACGCCTTCCGCTTCTCTGCTCTATTCGATCTTGAACGCCAGATCCTTTGCTGAAGGGAAAAGTCGATTTGAAGAGGTGGGAATCGAAGTTAAAGATCCTCTTACCATTCGTTTCACGCTCCAGGAGCCCACGCCCAATTTCCCATTCCTTTTTGCGCATCCAGCGACATGGCCCACCCGTTTTACAGACCCCAGTAGCAGTCCGCTCGTCACCTTGGGAGCGTTCCGATTGGATTCTCACTCCCTGTCTGAATACCGTTACGTAAGAAATCCGCTGTACCATAGTGGTCAGACAGGCCTTCCCGCGCTGCGAATTTCAGTAGAGCCTTCTCTTTCCACTAGAGTAGAACTTTTTTTGGCGGGCGAAGCCGAACTAGTCGATGAGATCTCCGAAAGTTATCAGACTCAGCTAGCGAAAAATCCCGCCCTTATTGGCGAGCCGAATATGGCGGTAGTGGCTTTAGTGTTCAACGCAACACGTCGCCCCTTTCAGAATCTTGCTGCACGTCAGGCTTTTAGCCTTTCCATTCAGCGCGAAGAATTACACCACCTGATCGACCCCTTAGCGCTGGCTGCCGCGGATCTACTTGCGGAAGTACCGGTCAGTCCCGCGGCAGACTGGAACTCCGCCTACTCTCCCAGCGACGCCCGGGATCTTCTGGCGCCGTTCTCTTTTAAACCTTTGGCGATGCATCCCACAGCATCAGGCGTCCTTCGTCCCATGCCCCGCCCTTTTCTGGGCTGGAACCCTGAAGAGGTTCCGCGCTCGGTAGCCGAAAATCTGCAAGCCCAGTGGGCGAAGAATTTGGGAGTTCATGTCGATATCCTGCCCGTGGGTAAAGTGGCTCCAGAATTTTTGTCCGCTGAGGTGGTCTTATTGAGAAATGACCCTTTGGCACCGACTCAGGGATTATCCTTTTTTAATGAAACCGCCCCTTCTCATTGGAGAAACAAAACGTTTGAGATGACGTTGCAAGCAGCACTGGATCAAAAAGACGTCCCTAGTTGGCAACAAAGATTAGGCGAAGCGCAAAATCTCCTCGTTCACGACGCTGTCGCACTGCCCCTTTACCAACCGACAACGGCGACACTTCGACAACTCAATATCAAAGGCCTCAAACAAAACGCTATTGAACTCTGGGATTTCCGCGATACAACTATGGACTGACGGAAGCTTGCTTACCGTCACACCATTGGGGAATGGTGTTCGGTTTTGTTTTACTTGGGTTTTGGGGTTCATACTTGCCATCATTTTTAGTTTACTGTCTGCACTTTGCAAAAAAAATTGCTGAAGCGACAGCCACACTTTTCTTTGTGGCTTTGGTAACTTTTCTCATGGGGCATGCTATTCCTGGGGGCCCTTTCGACGGCGAAAAGTATCAGCCCCCCGAAATAAAAAAGCTCCAAGAAGCCAAGTACGGTTTAGACAAACCACTCTGGAAACAATTTTCGACCTACTCCGGAGGGATTATTTTTCACGGGGACTTCGGCGTAAGCATGAAGTATTTGAATCGCCCCGTAGGAGATATTCTTTCAGAAACGCTTCCCCTTTCGCTTTCAATCGGAGGGTTAGCTTTGCTCTCCGCGATTCTTATCGGCCTTCCTTTAGGAATGTTGTCAGCACTTAAGCCGGGCACCTGGTGGGACACCACGTCACTATTCATTGCTGTGGGAGGCGTTGCCCTACCTACCTTTTTGATCGGAGCGGTTCTGGTCCTCATCTTTTGTAAGACCCTGGGGTGGTTGCCTCCCGCAAGATTGGACACTTGGGCCGCCTACCTGCTCCCTGTTTTGACGCTGGCAGCTCGTCCAGCCTCTATTGTGGCGCGACTCGTGCGCTCGTCCTTAATAGAGCAGTATCAAAATGATTATGTGCGCACCGCTCGGGCGAAGGGGCTTTCGGAATCCCGCATTGTCATCGTTCACGCGCTAAGAAATAGTCTATTGCCCTTGGTAACTATTATGGGGCCAATTTCAGCCAACATCCTTACCGGCTCTTTTATCACCGAACATTTTTTTGCGATCTCTGGGATGGCAAAGCATTTCATCGATGCGGTGAACGATAGAGACACGTTCTTAATGATGGGAGCGACGCTAATATTTGCGGCGCTATTAGTGGCTATCAATCTATTGGTCGATCTGATCTACCCGATTCTGGACCCCAGGATGAAAGCGTGAAGTATCTTTCGCAAAATCCTTGGGTACGGGCGTATCGGAAACTTTGCCGCGATCGCCGTGCGGTAATCAGTTTTGTAGCTATCGGTTTAATTTCACTTTCAGCGGTTTTTGCACCGCTTATCTCTCCTTATGATCCCGGAGGACAGGATCCCAGTCAGTTGATTCGCGGACCTTCGAGTCAGTACGTTTTTGGAACGGACACTCTGGGACGAGATCTGCTTAGTCGCGTGCTTTATGGAAGTCGCGTCTCAATGTCCGTAGCTTTAGTCACCGCTCTTTCTGGTGTGATCTTAGGCTCTCTTTACGGAGCGGTGGCCGGCATCTGTGGCGGTGTGGTGGATATAATGCTGATGCGGTTGCTAGACCTTCTCTATACGATTCCCACTCTGCTACTTATGATCTTCCTCAATGTCTTAGTCGGAAGAGGCATCAAGGGAATTTTAGTCGCCTTAAGTCTTGAGAGTATGTGCACGGTGGCAAGACTGGTGCGCGGTCAAGTCATGCAACTCTTAAACGCCGAGTATATTACGGCAGCTAGAGCTTTGGGGGCTTCTTCGGTTAGCCTTTGGTTTAGGCATCTCTTTCCCAATCTGGTAGCTCCCATGCTAGTGGCGCTCACTTTTCTGATTCCCTCAAACATTATGTATGAAGCTTTCTTAAGCTTTGTAGGATTGGGCGTTCAACCACCCCTATCGAGTTGGGGCACCCTTTCGAATGAAGGGTGGCGAGGGCTCATGTCGCACCCTCATTTGATCCTCTTCCCTGGGGCAGCCATCTTCGTTACTATGCTGGCGTTTAACTTTTTAGGGGACGGCATGAGTGATGCCTTAAACCCCAAAGGAGAAGTCGTTTGAAACAAGTCATTTGGCTC
>JBBQIT010000196.1:0-7694 GCA_038325205.1 Bdellovibrionota bacterium | reverse complement strand
TTGCTTCTGCCGTCTGGTGAAGACACAAATAATAATCTCCGAGAGATGAAAAATAGCGATAGTTATCGGGGTTAAGGCTTTTGGCAACTTCAAGAAGGGGCAACGCGGCTTCGCAATGACGAGATCCTATCTTCTTTTCAGCCTCGTCTATTTGGGTCTCTGCCTTTTTCACCTTTGCGTAAATCTCGGGAGTAATCTCAGTATCCGAAGGTAACGTGCCTGCCACCACCGCGGGACCTTGGTCTTTAAAAGAGCTAACGAGGTCAAATCCGATAAATTTTCCGGAAACACTAGGCCCCTGACTCACAAAAAGAATTTTTCGTTCACTGTCGTAGATGACCGAATGGGAGGCGATGAGCGAATCGATAGCGGTTCGATTTCCCAGCGCGAGTCTTTTTCCGTGAGGGTCGCTCTTATCGCGAAGAAACTGAAGGACTCGGGAGACGGCTTTAGCGGGAATTTCGCGTTCCTCTTTGGTTAGGGTAGAAAGCAGAGACTCGCCTCTTAAGTAGCGTCCATCGCTCGTAAGTTCCCTTCGCCGAAATTCATTGGTCGAATCGTTCTCCCAGATAGCATCGGAGAGCTGATTCGTTACTACCGAAGGCTGTTTCCATTCGGTTACCGCCACCCGCTTCGGTGACTTCTCTACTAGAAACACGTGATGGTCATCGGCTACGACGAAGATATCAGTGATGAAGGTAGTGGCGCTTTTTAAAAAGGCTACCGCTTCTTCTGCGGTAGAAGCAAATTGGAGCGATTTTAAAACCACCAAAGTGGTGGGTGTTCCCTGTCTGCGAAAGTCATTACTGCCAGCAGCATTTATAGAGACATAGACTCCCTTTTCATTAACCCCGGTGACCGCCCCTACCATGCCGGCCCAAATGACCGAAACATAGCGAAACCCTTTGTCGGGAGTGACCCACTTAATAATTTTCTCTTCGTCGAAAATTCTGCCCCCTTCGAAATCGAAATTTCGACCTAGAACCCAGCGACGAGAGCTCTCCGTGTGAAGAGGGACAGCGAATAGGGTGCAACCTTTGTCCGCGTTTCCCGCGTCTACAAACATTTGACCCACTTCGTGGAGTCCGTGATACGCCAACTGCCTTGTGTAAGGGTCCATTAGATAATTGAATTCGGAAGGAGCGGATTGGGAAACTCCGTACATCTCTTGCAAGGTCCAATCTTCAAAGTAGCGGTCAATTCCCCAAAACCAGCGCATGAGACCTACGAGTAAGCCCCATCGCAAAACGGGATTCGGAAAAAAACCATTTAGCTTCTGAATCAGCTCGACTTCCTCTTCCTTTAACAAAGAGCGAGTCAGGCGCCCTTCGACGATTCCTCGTTGGAATGGAGATCCCGAGACAAAAAGTTGGTTGAGGCCGTATTCCGATTTCGGATACCAGCGTCCCGCGTCATTCGTCGCCGGTGCGGTAGCCAAAAGTTCGGTGGGTGGTGCGAGCACAACACGGTGGAAAAGTACCGTGACATAAGTCGTAGCGAGTAAGAGTAGAAAGAGAAAGACTCTTAGCGCTTTCACTTTGATCCCTTTCGCACAACCATAGCTACAGCGGAGGGAACTCCCCAAAAAGTTCCTAGCATGCTGCCTGCCATTCCAAGAGAGAGCGATTGTCCCAACTGGACCAAGACGGGATGATGGCAAAAGAGAAGCGGAACGAATCCAGTAAAAGTGGTAATGGAGGCAAAGATAACGGCCGTCCAGGCTCCTGGCGAAGAGGGCGTTGGGAAACGGGTCGCATCTATCGCAAAGATGCCGTAGTCGACGCTAAATCCGCAAAGCATGATGATTCCCACCATCGATACGAAGCTAACCTCCAAATGAAAGACCGAGCCCGCCCAACCAATCAATCCCACACCGGTGAAAAAAGGAATAAGCGCAATCAAGGAAAACACGGGATTTCGGAAGTAAACACAGAGAAGCGCAAAGATAAGCCCGATAGAGACGGGAATCATCCACTTCAATTCTTTCGTCAAAGTATTGGGAAAAATATTTACGACTTCTTTTAATGAAGTTGCATCAGGGTATTGAGACTTAATCGCGACAACGTCGGCATCGTTTTTGGGAAAGATAAGCGAAAGCCATTTTCCTCGAGAACTAAAATCAGAAACATAAGCCGGCAAAGCGTTTGCGTTGGATGTTGTTTTAAGCTGAGTGCAATCGAATAAATTAAAGTAAGGCTCGAAAAAGGTTTGCTCGTTTTGCGGCAACCGCTTAGCAAAGGTTTTCATCGGCCCGATTTCACAGGATTCTGCGGGAAATAGCCACGTGGCAAGATTAGCTTGCTGCACTGAAACACGAGGTAAGAAAGAAGCTACGTTTTCCACTCGCATGCGATCTTTCGCCCAAGTCTGCATCTCAGAAGCCCTATCGATTCGCTGGCTGGCGTCACCCACTCCATCTACGGTGAAGTAGGGTGGAATTACATTGGTCGTCTTTACGAGCCAGAGCATTAGCGCCTTTTCTTGGGGCGACTGAAAGTTAAATTTCGCGATATCGAAAGTCGGCCGTAAAAAGAAAAAGCTAACCGGAATTCCTAACGCTAGGACAGCAATCAGTCCGAACTTTGGCCTGGATGGAGTAGGAATGTACGAAAAGCCGGCCACCTTCTGAAACCAATTCCATCGCTCGTGGGCAATATAGATAAGAAGAAATGCCAGGGTGATCCCCATCGTCGAAAAGAACATCATTTGGCGGAGCAGGGGAATCTCGCTCATCATAAGAATTACTAAGACCGCGGCGGTGGTGAGCCATCCGAAAAGGTTGGAACGAGCTACGTATTTTTGGGGATTGAAAGCGCGATGAAATCCGTAATCCATGGCAAGTCCTACTATTCCCGAACCAAACGCAAGCGTCAGTCCGTGAATAGAGCCGAATACCAAGTTAGTCAGGAGGGCACTTAATCCTACGCCAACTCCGACTAAAGGCGCCACTAATAGCACGGGCCAGCGTTTCAAAAGAATAACGGCGAGTAGTCCAATTCCTAGGATGAACAATCCAATCAGCGAGACCTTGGTTACTTCTTTTCGAATTAGCCCTTGGTTAGTGAACGTAGCCCCATGAGCTCCAAGGAAATGGAAGCGTTCGAATTTTTCTGGAGAAAGCGAAGCTAGAATGTCGAGCAACTTAGCGGTCTTTTCTACTTCTGCAGGTCGGTAGTTAAGTTTGATGGGGATAAGAGCACGCCCAGCCTCCGCATCGTAAAAAACGCCGTTTACTCTTGGGAGTTCCACTAAGGATCGCGCTGCCAACTTTTCTTGAAGCTGACGATACGAACCTCTCGGATCAAATCGCAGAATGGAAAGCATTTGGCTGGGTAAGGGGAGCGAAGCTTTGGCCAGCGCTGACTTAAGTTCGGCGCTTAAAGCGGCGTCGGAAGGCCTCGCACTTCTGAGCGATTCGTCGCGCGCCCAAGCCTTCAGCCAAGGTTCAAAGCTAGTGAGATCATTACCGCAGGAGATAGCACCAATAAGTTCACTTCCCTCAGTGCGCAATTTCCCGCATAAGATGACGAGTTCGACTAAGTCGCTTTCCTCTTTGGCCTCATAGGTTAGAAAGTTCCACCACGTCATAGGAAACGAAGTGTAGGATTCGATCTTCTCGCCAAGTTTCTTGGGGAAGAAGATGCCCTGGCCGGCATCTGTCTTTGCTTGGGCCAGCGTAGTTAAAAAGAGAAGAAGAAGGACGACCTTACTCATTTAATGTGCTCGAGCCTTGGCTTCTCGAATCGGATCGTTAAGTGATCCCCCGAAGCTTCCTCTATCTCTAGTTTCTCGACATAAGAGTTGGGTTTTATCGTCATTTGCATCGCCAGAAAGGGAGATTTCGGTCCCGCTTTTGGCAGAAAACGATAGGTGTTCTCCGACACGGTAGAGACGTCGTAGGCTTGGGATAGTTCCACCGGATCGAGCTTCATCCAGGCCACCAGAATCTTAAGGCTCTCCCTTGGACCACTTTCCATAGGGTAGGACTCGTCTTTTTCCCCTTGGCCACTGGAAATCTGAATACTTTGGTCGTCCAGGGTAACCGTTAGCGCACTCGGTTTTATAATCTTCCATACGACCTTAGAAGGACGAGTTACCGTGAGCTCCCCCTCAGAGTTTATCTGAATTTTCATATCCTTAAGGGTCTTGGTTTCGTGAAACTTGGTCTGTAAAGCCTTAATGGATCGGTAATACCTCAGCTTCTCGGCGAGCTCCTTTTGGCTGACCGCATGGGGCGCCGCCTGCGAGAGCCTGGGAATCATTGCTAAGAGCGTTAAAAGAAGGAGGGGTTTCATTGGATTTTCCGCACGGTTCAACGAATGCGAAAAAAATACCCCCTCTGAAATAGAAATGCATTAGGTATTTCTTTGTTTGGCCCGCCGACTTAATATGGACCGCTAATTTCGGTAATGGGGTAGTGCAAGGAATGGAAAACATGGAATCTAGTCAGCCTAGCAGAGCATCGCTTTCGAAAGAGCTTAAAGAACTGATCTTCGATGCGGTCAATCTTAAGCACCTAAATCCGGATGAGTTTAGCGATGCCACCTCTTTAACAACCAATGGACTTGAACTCGACTCCATCGACATTCTGGAAATTGTCGTCGCGGTAGAAAAAAAATACCAGGTCACTATAAGTGATGGGGACGAAGGGCATAGAGTCTTTCAGACCCTAGGAACGATCGCCGACTTTGTCGAAACTCACAGAAAATAGCCAACCGGTCGCTATCACCGGATTGGGCGCGGTATCTAAAGCGGGCATTGGAGCTTTGCCTTTGTGGGAAGCCACCCTCTTAGGGGCGAGCCTCGCTTCTGAAGGACTTCTTTCTCTTTCTGAGGGGCAAAGACATTCACTGGTCACCGATCTAAAACAACGCGGATTCGATGGGGCGGAATCTCTCTCTCTCTTCGAAGCTTTGACTCTCCACTCGATAGTCCAGGCGATGACCGCCGCAGGTTGGGATCAACTGACGAGCGATGATGGCTTGGTGCTAGGAACCACCACAGGAAATATTCTTCTTTGGGAAGGCGATGTCATTAGATCGGGAGAGACAGGAAATACCGATGGGGTTTTTGCTAACTACCAATCTCTAGCCGAAGCTTTTAAGGCCCTTCGGGGGTTACTCAAATTTTCAGGGCCGAGTCTTCTGGTCGCAACGGCCTGTAGCTCGTCGACTCAGGCCATGGGTCTGGGAGCTTCGTGGATACGCGAAGGAAAAGTGAAACGCTGTCTTGTCGGAGGCGCTGAAGTACTTTCCCGGCTTACGGTAGAAGGGTTTCGTTGTTTGCAATTGCTCAGTCCCGTGCCTTCCACTCCTTTTGATCAGAACCGAAAAGGGATTAATTTAAGTGAAGGGTCGGCCTTTTTCTGTTTGGAACCGAAGCGTTCTTCTCGAGCGGTGGCTTATCTTTCGGGTTTCGGGATGTCGAGCGATGCTTATCATCTGACGGCGCCACACCCGGAAGGGCAGGGCTGTTTCGAGTCGATGAAAGGGGCTCTTGAAAGTGCAGGAATTTCGCCTTCTGAGGTCACCGCCATTCACGCTCACGGGACGGGTTCTACGGCGAATGACCTGACCGAGGGACTTGCGGTGCAGAGACTCTTTGGAACTGAGAATGCTCCTTGGGTATTTTCCACTAAAGGAGTTCACGGACATGCGCTTGGTGCTTCGGGAGCTTTGGAAAGTGTGCTTTCGGTGAGTGCTCTCCAGAAAGGCTTAGTGCTCTGCACCGCAGGGTTAACTCAAGCGGATTCGAGACTTTCCTTAAGACACGCAACACAAACTTTTTCGACGCCTGTGACTCACGTTTTGAAAAATAGTCTTGGGTTCGGCGGAGCGAACGCTTCGCTCCTGCTAAGTCATCCCAACTCTTTATCGGAGGAGGGCACATGAAAGTGACGTGTCTTGCTTACGGTATCGCTAGGGAAACGTCAGTGGCCGCTTTGGCGACCCAACCCGAATTTCGAAAAGCGACGCGAAATATGATTTACGCTTGTGCAGCTGTGGGTGAATTGATGGGTTCTCTTCCTAACGCCTGGCTCGAGCAAAATTTGTCACAGATGGCGGTTGTAGTCGGAACTTCGGAAGGCGAGCTCAATACCACATTTCATTTCTTGAAGGGATTACCGTCGGCAGGAGCGCGCCCTTTTCTTTTTCAGTCGAGTCTTCACAATGCGACTTTAGGATTCGTGACTCAGAAATTTAAACTTCGAGGTCCCGGTCTTACGGTGAGCGACTCTCATCAGAGTGGAGAGACAGCACTTGAAACCGCAGCGACTCTCATTCGATCGGGCGTCGCGGGTCACGTTCTAGTCCTTGGAGTCGACGGTATTGTTGAAGGAGCTGAGGAAGAGTTTGCTAAGCGTTCGATGACAGCTGCGAAATTATCCGCGGGTTCGGCAGCCGTTCTTTTAGGCGGACCTGATGGCTCGGGCCTGCCCATTCTTGCCGACTTCGTAGGCGCTCCCGAAACAACGGAGCCCCTTCACTACGGCGCGCAAGCGGTAGAAAGACTTGCCGAAGCCCTTCGCCAGTCATGACCAATCTAATCGATTTTGTGTTGGGCCCTTGTATTCGTGCGATTCCGCCGAATTCAAAGGGGGCACCCCGTCTTTTTCTTACGTTTGATGATGGCCCCAATTCAATAGTCACTCCTCAGGTTCTTGATCTTTTGAGAAAACACGGAGCCAAAGCCACTTTCTTTTTGGTCGCCAAGCGCGCGGAAGCTGAGCTCTCGATCACACGCCGGATTGTGGAAGAGGGGCATGGGATTGGAAATCACTCTTTAGACCATCAGTTTCGCAGTTTCTTTGCTAGTCGTAAGACTTTGCAAGCTTGGATTGAAGCATCGGAAGCTTTGCTTTTGAAGATCACAGGAGCGCCTTCGCTTGGGTTCCGCTCGCCGGCAGGCGTAAGGACGCCACCTTTGAGAAGTGTGCTGTCTCGCCTAAAAATCCCGCTCATCCACTGGAGTTCTCGCTTCTATGACACCCAACGAGAGTGGACCGTACCTAAGGCAGAGCGTGCGCTTTCTTCCGCTTTCGACGGTCAAATCGTGCTCTTGCACGATGTGTGTCGTGGGCAGGGAGACTCCGATTTTTTAGCAACCCTCGACCATTACTTGACCAAGGCCCAGGCCAATGGTTTTACTCTCTGTAAATTAACTCACGCCGATGTCGTCCGTGTCTCACGATGAGGCCTTCGCGACACGCGAATGAAGTAGTGGAGCGGTTGTTATGAAACTCAGTTCTCGATGGTTAGTCCTTGTTGGCGTATTTGGAATGACTCTTGGGCTCATCTCAAGAGCAGAATTAGTTCCTTCTCGACATGGCGGAACGCCCTCCACTCCGCCTCCCGCGGTTCAACAAGCGCAACCGCCAGCGCAGCCTGTAGTCGCTAGTCCCGAATCTAGCGAACCTTCTAAATTTCGTCTTGGACCCACTCTCGGATTTAACGCTGCGACGGCGCTTTGCGACTCTTGCGAAGCTCTCGGAGTTACCGGCCGTTTGGGTTTCGCGCTCGGTGGAACTTTTGAATACCTCTTCAATGAACACATGGCCCTCGAATTAGAGGTCATGTATTTGATGAAAGGAGTTACGATCCGGAACAGCGGAGTGACCACCGGTTACGTGGACTACAACACGATCGAGTTTCCGGTCCACTTCAAAGGCCGGTTCGGTAACTACAAGGTTAAGG
>JBBQIT010000195.1:0-7746 GCA_038325205.1 Bdellovibrionota bacterium | reverse complement strand
CCTTTCACGGCCCCATACAAGGTATTATTTTTAAGCGTAAAGGCCGTAGTACTAGCGCCAGAAACTACTGAACCAGCGCCTACTCCGTAGGTACCTTCCACTTCGGCTCCAAAATAGTGAAGCTGTAAATCTAAGTTTATTCCGCCGGTGAGGATAGAAGTTGCCGCGGACGACGAGCCATCGCCTACCGGGGTGGAACTGGAAGGGGTATATCCTCCGAGTGCCATAATCCGGAAAAGATTATTGTCGTTAGATCTCTTTCTTTTGGGCGCGGCCACTTCAGTTTCGGAATCTTCAATGCTAGCCACAGCACGTTTGCGAGTCTTTTTCGTTCCCGCCTTTTTAATTTTTCGGGGTCGAGGCTTCTCTAGTTCTGGAAGCGGCTCTTGTTCTTGAGGCCGTTTAGTGGAGCGAATCTCTTGGCGTGTTTCCGTACGAATTTCATCGCGCACTTTGGTGGGAGTTTCAGAGACAGAATCTTCTCCCCTCTGTGTTCTGGTTTCAGGAACTGCGTCTTCGTTTACTTGGGCGCGTGCTGGCGGAGCTACTTCCTCTTGAAGGTCATCCTGAGCTGGTTGCTTTTTTCGGCGAACTTCCGAGCGTTTTTTTTGCGGAGCGTCTGAGTCGTCCTGAGCCCCGTCCGACTGTGCTTCCGGTGAGGTTTTCGTGTCTTCTGAAAAAACGTCATCTGGTTTGAGTTCGGGTTTTGCTTGGGGAGTGGGCTCATCTACCGAGTAAGGCTCCGCCTCAGGTTCAGGCGTATTACTACGATTTTTTTCCCACCAACTTTGGCCGGAGGCCGAGTTAGCGGTTAAGCATAAGGATATGAGGACCATCCCTACACTACGGGAGAAAGACATGGGCACCACCTTAGGGGCATTTCGTGCAAAGCGAGTACCAACCAGCCTCAAGGGCGAAAGTTGAGTAGTCTGTAGACCTTATCGACAGAAAGTGGAGGTTTGTGAAAGGTGGCGGGGAATTAGGGTTCCATTAGGCTTATTTAGCCGCAACGTCTAAAACTACAACAATTTCGTCTATTTACTGGGCACTAAAAGTGACCTACTCACCCGATTTAGGGGTTACTTCCAATCCAAGTACACGGCTTCAAGGAATAGGGCGACCGGACGATCGGATCGGGTAGAAAGTCTCCAGCGGTTATTTTCCCAACGATACTTCGCGGCGACGCCAGGAGCGCCGTCGATACGAATCCAAACTCCCTTTTTGTCCTGATAGAGAATGGCGTTGGGTACCGTGATATTTAATTTCTCACGAACTTCTTCTGTATTGCAGCGCTTTAACTGATCCACGGTTTGCTTACTTCGATCGAGCATCTCGATCGCCTCAGTAAAAGGACGAAAGTTTAGGAGTTCAACTTTTTTGCGAAAGTGGACTTTAAGCTGTTCAGCGACCGCAATCACTTGCTCTCGCGAAGTGTTTTGCGAATCTTCAAGAATTTGAATGATGTTTTCGGCGCTAAACTGCATTTCTCCGGATAACACATCTTGGTTCAAAAACTTTTCCCAGGAATGGGGATGTCCCCCGTCCACTCGATCAAAGAAGACCAGCGTCAAAGCGAGCGGCGATTCAGGAGATCCATAAACTGAATTTACCTTAAGCCCCTCAGTATTGGCTTTCGTTGCCCAATCACTCCAGTGTTTTACCCACCAATGGGGAGCTCCGGGGGCTGACTGTAAAAAATGTCGGTTTGCGGGGTCACTTAGGTTGGGTCCGAAATTGTGATTTGCGATTTGATCCATTAGCGTATGGGCCACCGCATCGGGAATTCCTAACTTGCGAGAGAGTTTTTGGATCCAATACATGGAGTAAAGCTCGTGAGGAAGCACTCGAAGGTTGATGAACTCTCCGTTAAATATCGTCGTTAGATACTCCTCCATCGCCGGAACGCTCTGCCCTTTGCCCAAGTCGTGGAGTGCAGCCAAAAGAATAGCATCATCGGACAAAACATCTAGCGTCTCTTTGAGGTCCGGCGCATAGCGTTTCATATGCGAGATGAGTCGTCCTACATGTTTTAAATTATCGCTTTCGAAAGTTCCTGCGGCTTCTTCTTTAAGAAAAGCGATGCATTCATTTTTGAGCCGTGAAGCCAAATCTGGAGATAAAGGTAGACGCCGTAAGTCACGGTTCTCAGTCAATCGATTCTCAAGAATGGCAATGGCATCTTCGCATTGTTTTTTCCCGAGGACGACCGGATCGAGCGAAGCATTTTCCTGAAACACCGTGCCGTAATGGTTCGCGGAATTGAACTCTTCCCTGGGGTGGGGCTTAGTTTTCATGGTTTTTATTATAACATTCGGATGGTTCCGCTTCCGTTCTTTAGTCGCCGGGTCGTGACAATCGTCTATAAAACTTCTAAAACTTTCTTTCGAGCAAAAAAAACTCTGTCTGCCTTTCTATTTTCAATAAAACGAGGTGAGTTGTGAAAACTATTAATTTGTTTTTAGTCGCCGTAGTTACGTTATCACTCGGCGTTGTGAAAACTGGTTTTGCCGACGAAATCACGGATATTGCGGGGACGTTCCGCAGCGTGCAACCGGTAGGAATTACCCTAACGATCGATCCTAGTTCACGTCTTCAGACCGATTTTCATTTGGCAGGCCCTGGTAATCAGCCCGTGTACGTGCAGTTTCCACACCGTCTTAAGTTCGACGAGAAAACCCAACTTTATGTGGCGACGGGATTTTTTACTTCAACGCAACCTGGCCCCGGTGGATACATAACCTGTATCAATCCCGTTCAATTTGACGGCGATTTCTATGATCATGGTGACTCGCTTGATGCAAACTTCAAGTTCCCAACACGCGTTTACGTAGACGCTTACGGAAATTGCCACACCGATACCTATCAAACTTTACCTGCTGGTTTTGAAAGGGCGAGATAGCCTTCTCCCCTAAAACGGGGCCCGGCCTTACCACCAGGCCCCGTTTTTACTTTCTTACAGATTCTCACCCTCTTTTCCAAAGTCCCTTCTTCCCCTTGCTGCTCATTCTTGAAATTTGATAGGTCTTTTCGCCTACCAATAAGTACGTTTATTCGGTTCCTAGCTTTTTCTTGGCTTCGCGATGGCTTCATGAAAACATCCTCCTGCCTATGAAATCTGGCTTCGCCAAACTTCCCTTTATTCTGCTCGCGGCTATATTTGTTATCCACGCGGCTTTTATCGTTCACTACGCGGTGGACGTCCCGATTGGAGATCAGTGGGACACATTAAATTCTGATCAGCTACCTTCGGGACTCAGCCTTTCCTGGCTGTTTCGTCTTCAGAATGAACACCGTCTCGTGCCGACGAAATTATTGGCATGGATTCTTTTAAAAACGACCGCCTGGAACCTTAACGCTAATCTTTACGTAAATTTCGCCATCTTTGGACTATTCAGTAGTTTTTTTTTCGTCTTCCAAAAAAGGGTCGCTTCTAGCGTATCGGCATCTCTGTTCGCTTGGTTTCTTATATTTTTGGTTTCCTCCATCGCCGACGAAAATCACGCGCTGGCGGACCAATCGTGTCACCACTTTGTCCTGCTGTTCTTTTTTCTTTCCGTTTATTTTTTATTTAGTAGCAAACAGCTCGCGTTCGAACTTTTCCTGGGTTCGCTTTGTGCCCTGGCCAGTACCTACGCTTTCGCGAATGGCATTGTGCTATCAGCGGTCGTAATCGCGTGCTACGCCTGGTTTAAGTGGGATCGGGCTCGGGTTCTTCTCACCGCTTCGGCTAAGCGAGTCGAGTTGATTCAAGCAATTTTAGTGATTGGGGTCGTTGGAGGTGGAATTTTACTGTGGCTCCTAAATTACCATCGAAATCTAGCGGTACCGCCCCCCACGTGGCCCAACAAACTCGGATTTTGGGTGGTCTTCTTCGATTTGGTCGCTCTTGGCTTTGGCTACCGGGTATCTTCCGTGCTTATTGGCGTGGTCTGTACTTTGGCTGTCGTGGTTCCTCTTTGGTTGCTCTGGAAAAGAACGCGACCAGGAAATCGTGACAGCTTCTTCGCACTGGCGGCAGCCATCTTGGGCGTTCTTGGCTCGCTTGCTTCCGTCGCTTTTGGGAGAGCGGGATTTGGCCTGGGATCTGGTAAGACACCTCGTTACGCTGAACTTGCGATCGTGCTAATCCCTCCAATGGTCATGGCCTGGGGATTGGCTCTCCAGCAATCCAAGCGCGATTTGCGCCGGGCTTTCGTCTTTCTCTGGCTTCTGTGTTTAGGAGGTTATTCGAATACGAATAACTGGAACTTCTTTCACTACCGCTACTATCAGCAGCTAAAGTTAAAAGGGCTAAACTGCCTCAGTCGATATGTGCACGAGGGAGGTCCGCCTGTTTGCTCCACACTTTATCCGGGAAGCCTCGCTGAACGTCTCGAAAATGCGAAGAGAATGAAGATCTCCTTCATGGAAACGTTAGCGAGACAACCCGATCTAAAGCCAAAAAACTAGATGGATCGCTCGTCTCAGTTACTCGATGCGTTTTATTCCCCCAATAACAAGCATCCAATAAAAAAGGGGTCGACGGTGAGACCGCCAACCCCTTCTTATATTCAATTGCTATCGAAGCCGTACTTAAACGGCTCCGGCTTTAAACTTAGTAACCGCCGTATTGGTAAGGATAGCCGCTGAAGGTGTATCCATACGGAGAGTAAGAAGATCCGCCGTATCCGTATCCACCGCCGTAACCGGCTCCATAACCCGTGCCGTATCCGTAACCGGCTCCATAACCCGTGCCGTATCCGTAACCAGCTCCGTAACCCGTGCCGTATCCGTAGCCAGCTCCATAACCTGTGCCGTAACCATAACCAGCACCGTAGTAGGGGTAGCTGTTATAAGGAGTGGAGTAAGGATAGTAGTAAGGATTTCCGTAGGTGTAGGGGTTGGTGTATCCGTAACCATAACCAGCACCGTAACCGTAACCAGCTCCGTAGGCGCCGCCGTATCCACCGTAACCGTAAATATCTTTATTGTTTACCGATGCTGTCGCCGTAGAAGCGGCTTGGATCGTAGTGATCTCACTCGCTGCAGGAGCGAAATATCGTCCCGAGCTAGTAGTTGAAGAAGCGATCGAAGCTTGAGCCGCTCCGCTATGTACCCCTAACGAGTCGGCCTTGGCCGCCGTTAGCGTTAACGTACTGATCAAGACTACCGCGAAAAATCCGCTCAACTTCATCATTTTTTTCCGCTCCACACTCCGGCCGGTCCGTAGTACCGACTCTCAACATTCACAAAACATTCTGTTCGCCATAAGCGAAACAGAAGTTCACCTACATTTTAGAAAAAGCATTCTTCGTACCAAAATACTTTCAGGCTAATTACGACGGAAAAAGGACGAAATATGGGGAAAGCGCGCATTTTTGTCAGCCACGCGTAAACCGCGTATACACCGGATCTTTGTAGAGAAGGATACTGGGAAAGTTTTTAATCTTAGTGGCTTACCGACGGTAGTTTTTGAGTGAGTGCATACTTTCGGTGTTCACTTAGAGAGGTTTTCGGCCGATGCATACCAAGTTGTTGCCGACATTCATTAAGCGATTTACCAATAGATCTGTCTGCTTCACGAGCTTGCTCTTTTTCATGGATGAGCGGGAGTGACTTTGAAAATAGACCACTTCAAGCCCCACGGAACGCATGATGCGCTTTAGCGTTTCGGGCGTGAATTCTACCAAGTGCTCTGGAAAATCGCCCTCTTTCCAAGTGTTCTTTCGCAAGCCCCATACAGCGCGCAAATGATCGAAGTAATTCTTAATCGAGCCTGCGTGAGGAACTTCAACGAATACAATTCCTCCTGGTTTAGTCAGAGTCACTAATTCCTGAAGCGTCTGCCTTGGGTAAGGAACGTGTTCCAAAGTGTGGGCGA
The DNA here is from genome assembly GCA_038325205.1 of Bdellovibrionota bacterium. Classification (GTDB taxonomy): domain Bacteria; phylum Bdellovibrionota; class FAC87; order UBA2466; family UBA2466; genus JBBQIT01. The sequence goes on along the minus strand of JBBQIT010000195.1, from coordinate 1,886 downwards.
TATGAGTGGCGTCAAAGCTATTTTCATAACCTTTCATGCCGGCCGTAGTTCCGCAGATCATCTCAAATGGAAGATGTCGCTTCGCGAAGTGGACTTGTGTTTGTGAAGTTTCAACCCCCGTGGAGATACAGTTTTTGCCATGACAGAAGGCTAGAAATTGACCACAGGCACAGCCGACATCGAGCAAACGATAAGGGCGTGCGGCACAAAAGCGATCTAGCAATTCCTTCTTGAAAGCGTAGTAGCCGTTTCCTTCCTGAGAAGGGTAGCCCTTGCCCTCAGTCTCTTTAATAAACTCATCGCCGTACCAGGAGTAGGCCCACTTCAAGAAGTCGTCGTTATACTCAAACCTAGGGTTCTGAAAAATAAACGAGCAATCACGGCAGCTAACATAGGTATATTGGTGTTCTTCGCCGTACTTTTCGTAAAGCTTGTGGCGATCGCCGCCGCACAAGGGGCAGCCGACTTTTACGAAGTTGAGCTTCTTCCAATGAAATAGTTCGCCGTTCAGATGGGCCATAGGAGCTTTATATAGTACCTCTGCCGATACCGCAAAGGGCTCGCGTTTGGTTCTCACTGCGAAGCTTGCGCTTGAGGGCTGATTCTGCGTTTGGTAGTCCATGGCACTTCAGGAACAAGAGATTCTAATCATAGGCGCGGGTCCTGCGGGGTTAAGCGTAGCGGCAGAGTGTGCGTATCACGGGATTGAGTCCGTCCGAGTCCTAGAAAAAGGGCCCTCACACAACCAAACGGTGTTGCAATATTATCCAGACGATAAGCGGGTCGATGCCGCCTATCGCGGGCTTGAAGCCGTTTGCGCGGGAGTGCTCTGTTTTCGGGATACTACTAAACCCAATTTTCTGGCCATTATTGACGAGATTTTGGAACGATACGGCTTTTCAGTAGACTACAACGTCAACGTAGATTCGGTTAAAAGGGAAGGGGATCATTTCATCGTCTCCACCTCAGAAGGTGCATTATATCGCGCCCGCTTCGTCGTGATTGGAATCGGCAGAATGGGTAAGCCGAACCGCCCAGATTTTTTTAACGACATTCCCGCTAACGCTCGAAAGCAAGTTCAATTCGATATTCGTAATTTCGATGCTACAGGAAAAGAAGTGTTGGTGGTCGGCGGCGGAAATTCTGCGATCGAGTTTGCCCTTAGCATGGCCAATAAAGGAAAGGTGACGGTATCGTACCGCAAAGACACCTTTTCTCGATTAAATCCTATGAACCTTGAGATTTTAGAAAAGGACGAAAAAGAAAATCTCATCACGGTACTTCGCAACTCGAACTTAACTGAAATCAAAGAGTCCGGGGGTAAGCCTCATGTTTTCTTCAAGGAAGGCGGAGACAAAGTTTTTGACAGAGTTATTTTTGGAATCGGGGGTAGCTCGCCCGCCGCTTTTCTTTCAGGGGCTGGATTGGATCTCGATGAAAAAGGGAATCCAAAACTTTCCGAGTTATTAGAGAGCAATGTTCCCGGGCTTTATGTAGGAGGCGAGCTTTGTGTCCCTCCGGGCAAGGGCTCTATCATTGCGAGTTTCAATTCAGGGAAGAAGATCGTGGAAGGCATTACTAACAAACTTGGCCTCGAACGAAAGCCCGAGCTCGTCGCGCTTAATTTCCAGCACTAAAATTATTTTGCAAAAGCTTTAAGATTCGACAGAAACGCCACCGTTCCCAAAGCAAACTGAATCCAATGGCTCACCGCCCAGCGATGCACCAGCTGTGGCATCACGGCTTCCGAAAAATTTCCCCGACCAATCACCTCTTGGACGGGAAGGGTTCCCAAAAGGTAGGTGATCATTGTCATGAACAGGCAAACCGTTGAGAAAAGTAACCAGCGCCTTCGTTACTCAGTCGGCGACAAATGAAGGAGCAAA
>JBBQIT010000194.1:0-7763 GCA_038325205.1 Bdellovibrionota bacterium | reverse complement strand
GTGGATACGGGAATTGATTACACTCACCCTCAGTTAAAAGACCATGTTTGGATCAACAAAGGGGAATCGGGCCCTTGGCAGCCTCCTAAAGAATTGGCCTCGATGACCTCTTGCCGCGACAAGAGTTGCAATGGCATCGATGATGACGGCAACGGATTTGTGGATGACGTAGTAGGTTGTGATTTCGTGAACAATGAACCTTTACCTTACGATGTACACGGCCACGGAACGCATATCGCCGGCATTATTTCCAGCGATCCCGCTGCGGGCGTTGGTTTAGTCGGTGTTTGCCCCGATGTGACTATCATGGCACTTAAGTATTACGACAACTCCGGCATGGGAAATAACAATTTAACGAATACCGTGAAAGCGATTCAATACGCGGTAAAGATGGGCGCGAACATCATCAACTATAGTGGTGGTGGAGCAGATCCTGCCGCCAGCGAAAAAGCTGCTATTGAAGAAGCCCAGAAAAAAGGGATTCTCTTTGTTGCTGCAGCTGGTAACGACGGACACAGCAACGACCAGACCCCTTACTTCCCAGCGAGTTATGGTCTCGATAACATTATCTCGGTCGCTAGCATCAACCGCGACAACCAATTGCTTCCTTCGAGCAACTTTGGTTCGAAGATGGTGAATATCGCGGCTCCCGGACTTATGATTTTAAGCAGCCTTCCTACGGGCAAGTTCGGTACGATGTCTGGAACGTCTCAAGCGACGGCCTTTGTTACTGGTGCTGCGGCTCTCTTGGCCAGCCAGTACAAGGACATGAACCAATTTGATTACCGTAAAGTCCGAAAATACATTCTCGATGGCGCCAAACCCTTACCAGAAGCGGAACGTCATTTTGTCAGCAACGGAGTCCTCTCCGTCGCCCGCTCTATCGAATTAGAGCGAGAAGACATGGTCCACAAAAACGTCAAGCCGACCACCGTCCGCACCGACGTAGCTTTCCATCCCAAAAAAAATACCGACATTCAGTAGATAACTAGCGGAGAAGATATGTCCAAGACGCTCATTAGAGGCGAGATAGCACAGCGATTCCTCGCGGGCAAAACGAGAAGCGAAATCTTTCAAGACCTGTCGCATACCTACGCGTCGAAGTTGGTAGCGGGTGTCCTTTCGACCATTCCGACCAAAGCTAATAAAGCCAAGCATCAATCGGCCATCGATCTTGTGGCTCGTCTGCTTTATGTGGAGATGGTTATCTCCGTCGTTACTTTAGGCATTGCGCTGTGGTCTTCTGAATTGGTATTTGGGCCGATGCCCGAGCTAGAAGATCCCGAAATGATGAAGGTCGCAATTATTTTCGCGGTGGTCCTTGTAGCAATTAACTTAGCGGTAAATGTTCTTCTAATTAAGTTCGTAAAGCGATTCAGCTTCACCGCTCTCTCGATCACGGCAGGCTTATCCATTTTGGCGATTAAAACGCCCGCAAAAGAGCTGCTGCTTGTTTTAGCTGGCCGCACTCCACCCGCTTTCTCCCATCTGTTTGACTTAGTTGGCGTAGTAATGAGTGTCGTGATATTCACCGCGGCACTAAAAGCCATCAAATTGATATTTCCTGATCGCGGCAAATGGGGAAAAGCCCGCCGTGACGACAGTGGGAATTACCTCTTTACCGAAGAACCCCAACCGACAATGCCTCGCCCTTTCTAACCCTGCTCGCGGTTTCCATCCCCTGTCATTGCGAGGGCGAAAGCCCGAAGTAAACTTTGGCTGATGGAGTTTTTGGTTTCCTAGGAAACTAAACTAGACCGAGCCGCACATGGCGATGGGGAACTGCCAAACCAAGTTAAAATCTCCAGTCGCCACGTGCTCGAACCAAACGGTGGTTGGCTTCGCCTTTGTTCCGAATTAATAGGCCCGTTTGGTCTGGTTTATTTTTCTTTTTTACTTGACGCGTTACTTCCTAAAAATCAACTAACCGAAGTCTTTCCGTCAGAGGGGATTTTTTATTGGGTTATTTCGCCAATAACGATCCGTAGGTGTCTTCGTACCAATAGAACACTCTGACTCTGGTCAGTGCTCAATGAAAAGGGTTATAGGCCAATTCAACGAAAAAAAAGAGCCCTCAAAAAGTCATGTTATGAAGTCTCTATGAATGAAACAAAACAATTAGATGAACGGGCGACGGGATTGGCGAAGCAATACTTGCGTACGGAGGCAGAGTTTTTGGAAGTTCTGATCCAGATGCGAAAGAAGAGAGTGTTTGCGGAATTAAACTACGCAGATATTTTTGATTATTGTGAGCAAAGGCTTAAGTTAAGTCGGGCTCAAAGTTATTACTTCAAGAGTGTGGCGGAGAAGTCGGATCAGGTTCCTGAGATTAATCAGGCGATTCAGCAAGGGGAACTGAGCCTTTCGCAAGCCAGAAGAATTGTGACGGTGATTACGCCTGAGAATAAGAACGAATGGATTGAAAAAGCGAAGACTCTCAAGCAAACCGACTTGGAACGTGAGGTTAACCTGTTTAATCCAAAGGCTTATGCGAAAGCTTCAGAACTGAAAGTTAAGGTTACCAAGGAAACGGAAAGCGACATCCAAGTAATTAGAGAGATACTGGCCCAGAAGTTGAAGAGGCAGCCTAGCCTTGACGAAGTGGTCGCCTATATGGCTAAGCTGTGCCGGGAAAAGTTAGATCCCGAGAAAAAAGCAGAGAGAGCCAGGAAAGTTATTTTTCTAGGAAATGCAAAAGCTGGAAGGCATGTGATTCCTGATTCGGTGAAGCACCAAGTGGTGAAACGCGCTGGGTGGCGATGTTCTTTCCGCAGCGAGGATGGAAGAAGGTGTGAACAGAAACGGTGGCTGGATTTTCATCACATAATAGAAGTGGGCAACGGGGGATTGAACACGCCAGAAAATCTTACCATCCTCTGTAGCAGCCATCATTCGTATCATCATTCCGAAAACAGGTTAAAAGCTTGAATCCACCCAAACAACTTTTAAGCGGTGGTGCGTTGAACGCGTTCAACGGAAAGGACACCGTCGATGCCTTCTAATTTGGAGATTATTTTTCGTAAGTGGGCCAGATCATTGATGGCGAGGGCAAAGAGGCAGACTGCTTTTTTGTCTTTGGTAGTGCCGACCTGAGCTCGGGTGATGTTGGCGTCCATCTCTTTAATGACTCGGCTCATCTCGGCAAGAAGACCAGTGCGATCTTCGCAGACGACTCGCACTTTCACTTTCCGTTCAGATTTCTTGGTTAAATCCCATTCGATATCGACTAAACGATGCGGATCGCTTTCAAAGACTTTGGTGCACTTGCGGCTGTGGACGCTAATGCCTCTGCCGCGAGTGATGAATCCGACGACCGAATCTCCTGGGACGGGGTTACAGCAGCGGGCAAAGCGGACCAAAAGGTCGTCGATGCCTTTTACTTTGACGACATGCCGCTCCTTATTCTTTTTGGCCGCTTCATCGAAAATCTTTTGTAAGAAGCTGGGGGAGTCTTTGGTGCTCTGCTCGTCGGTTTTGGGAACCATGCGAGAGATGACCTTTTGTGCAGAAACCTTGCCGTATCCAATCGCGCTCAAAAGGTCAGGCACGCTCTTTAAGCCAAAAGCTTCGGCGCCTTTAAGAAGAGTGCCGTCTTTAATCAAAGTTTTAACTTTTAAATTTTCGCGTTTAAGCTCGCGCTCTAAGATCACTTCGCCCATTTCCAACGAGCGCTCGTGCTCTTCCGTCTTAATGAACTGGCGAATCTTGCTCTTGGCTCGAGAGGTTCTTACGATCTTCAACCAGTCTTTGTTAGGACGCTGGTTGGGAGAAGTAAGAATCTCAATCGTGTCTCCGCTCTTTAACTTATGTTTGAGCGGCACGATGCGGTTATTAACTTTGGCGCCAATGCAATGATGGCCTAAGTCGGTATGAACGGCGTAGGCAAAATCTAAAGGGGTAGAGTCTTTGGGGAACTCCATTACTGCGCCCTTAGGCGTGAAGACGTAAACGTCTTCCGCAAATAGATCGAGCTTTACAGTCTCTAAGAATTCATTGGGATCTGAGAGGTCTCGGTTCCATTCGACAAGACGGTTCAACCAATCAAAGCGTTCACGATCACCGTTAGAGACGCCGCCTTCTTTGTAGGCCCAGTGGGCCGCGATGCCGCGCTCGGCGGTGTCGTGCATGGCTTTGGTGCGAATCTGAATTTCTATACGCTCTCCGCCGGGGCCAATCACAGTAGTGTGAAGCGATTGGTAGAAGTTGGCTTTGGGAATCGCGATGTAGTCTTTAAACCGTCCGGGGACGGGCGTCCATAAAGAGTGAATCAAGCCCAAGACGCCGTAACATTGTTCTACGGTGTGGACTAAAATCCGAAATCCCGTGATATCAAAAACCTGATCGTACGTTAAATTCCGTCGCTCCATCTTGCGATGGATGCTGTAAAAATGTTTGGGGCGGCCACTGACGTCGATGTCTTTGTAGCCGTGTTGGACCAAAGAGGATTTGAGCAGCGACATGACGTCGTTGGTGTACTGCTCGCGCGTTTTCATCTTCTTGGCGACTTGAGTGACGAGCTTGTAATAAATTTCTGGCTTGGTGTAGCGAAGCGATAAGTCTTCTAACTCACGCTTCATTGAAGATAGTCCTAAACGGTTGGCGAGGGGGCCGTAGATTTCTAAAGTCTCTTGGGCGATGCGGACTTGCTTCTCTGGTTTCAGATACTCTAAGGTTCGCATATTGTGAAGCCTGTCGGCCAGCTTCACTAGGATCACGCGAAGGTCTTTAGCCATCGCAAGAATCATCTTACGAAAATTGTCGGCCTGTTTTTCCTCGCTCGTTTGAAACGTAATCTTACTGATCTTAGTCAAACCATCAACAAGGGAGGCTATTTCCGGTCCGAAATTCTTTTCAATTTCTTCAAGGGTGGTCTTCGTGTCCTCGACAGTGTCGTGAAGAATTCCGGTTGCGACAGTTACCGGATCCAATTGAAGGTTAGCTAAAATCTTTGCGACTTCTAAAGGATGGCAAATGTAGGGCTCTCCGCTACTTCGCTTTTGATCCTTGTGAAGCTCTTTGGAGAACTCATACGCTTTGTTGATAAGGCTCGTGTCGGCCTTAGGGTTGTGAAGATGAACTATCTTCACGAGGTCTTCGATGTTCGAAGGATTTGCCTTGGATTCTTTGGCAGAGGGAGATGTGTTCGGAGCTACAGGCATTCGTGCGCCACTATCTTCCTTAGCTCTTGATAAGCCCGGTTTAGATCGTCGTTCACTACCTGGTAATCGAAGCTCTTGCTCCATTGCAGCTCATTGTATGCATTTTGGAGCCGCGTTTCAATAGACTCCCGGGAATCCCCTTGGCGCGAAATAAGCCTTTGTTCTAGGGCCTTTAGCGAGGGAGGCTCAATAAAGACGAGAAGCACGATATGAGGGTAGAGGGCCTTAAGGCTTTTTGCTCCCTGAATATCGATCGGGAATAGGACGTGCTTTCCCTCGTTCAAATGCTTTTCGATCTCGGATTTGGGCGTTCCGTAGAGGTTGCCATGCACTTCAGCCCACTCAGCGAACTCTTCGTTGGCGACCCGAGCTTTAAAATCCGCAATGGAAGTGAAGTGGTAATGCGTTCCATGCGTTTCGTAAGGGCGTTTTTGGCGAGTGGTCATCGAGATCGATTGCGCAATGCGATCCGAATACTCTTTCATTAGCATTTCACACAGCGTAGTTTTTCCTGCCCCACTGGGAGCAGAAACGACGATAAGTCGTGATGGCTTTTCTGTTTTACTCTTAGGAGACAAACTCGCCTTCCTCCCACTCGGGGCGTGCTTTAAAAGTCTCATGACGAGATCCGTGCAATCTTTCTTGAAGCGTTTGCGCCCCAAGAGCAGACAGGATCACGTGATGAGAATCGGTGACAATGAGCGAGCGCATCTTTCGTCCCGCCGTCGCGTCGACCAAAAGATTTTTTTCAGAAGCTCGCTCTCTTAGCCGTTTCATCGGAAGCGATCCAGATTCCAAAATGGCCACAATTCGACGGGTCAAAAGAAAGTTATTGTGGCCGATATTGACCGTCTGTCCGGCGTTCTCGGCATTTTCTATGTCTTTATGTTTATTCGACATTTTGGACCTGTTCCCTTAGCTTTTCGACGGCAGTTTTGCCTTCTACCGTCAGCTGGGTAATTTCGATAAGGGCCGCCTTAGAGCCCAAGGTATTTACTTCGCGGTGAAGCTCTTGAGTCAAGAAATCGAGTTTCCTTCCAACACTTTGCGAAGCGTCGAGCTGTGTAAGGAATGCGGCACAGTGCGTCTTAAGCCTGTCCAGCTCCTCGGTAACGTCTGCCCGTTCTGCTAAAAACGCGATCTCCATTTCAAGTCGTTGCGGGTCCGCAGGGGCAATGGCCCATTGCGCGACGCGTGCTTTTAGTTTTTCTTGGATGCGTTTGGGCTGTTCGGGGGCCAGTTCGACGACTCGCTTTACGATCTGGCTTAGGGAATCCACGCCATCTTTGAGAATCTTTTTGAGTTTGCCACCCTCGGTGTCGCGCATTTTGGAAAGTTCGCTGAGAGCTTGCTCGTAAACGGGTTTTACGCCGGCCCAAAGTGATTCTGCATTTTCGTTTTCTTCGACCGCGACGAATACTCGGTTGGTCGACGCCAAAAATTCTAGCGACGGTTTTTCCGAGAGTTTGAGCTCTTTGCAAATCCAATCGGCCCCTTCGAGAAGCGTCCGTGCGGCCATTTCGTCTACTACGAAGCGCGTGCCCGCAGTCAAGGTGCCGCCTGTGGGAGCGAAACGATGCTTAATATTAATCTCAAAGGCCCCACGCTCAAACTTAGCTCTTAATATTTCAGAGCACTGGCTTTCGCAGCTACTAAGCGACGCGGGCAATCGAAAGCGGGTTTCCAAATATCGGTGATTCACCGATTTTACTTCGATTGTGAAATGGCTGGATCCTACTTTGCCTTCGGCTCGGCCGAACCCTGTCATTGAGCGCATGCTATGGTCTCCCCTAACGCAAATTGAAGATTGGTTATTTCTAGTTGAACTCGTTCTAGATCACGAAAATCAATATAACGAATTTCGGGATCCGATCGCAGCCAAGTGATTTGGCGCTTAGCGAGTTGTCGGGTCTTTTCAATGATCTCATTTCTGAGTTGTTTTTCCGTAAGCTTCTTCAGGTGAAAAGCTACCGCTTCGGCGTAACCAATGCTTTGGAGGGCGCGGGCCTGTGGAGCCTTCTCAAGAATCATTCGGGTTTCGTTAACTAGCCCTAACGCTAGCATTATTTCCCAACGTCGGACAACCGATTGGTTGAGCTGAGGCCGAGATTGGCAAAGTGCATACTTCATCCAGATGCGTTCTTCCTGAGTCTTCGATCGAGTCTGAGGCTTTAGCTGACTGGGAAGTTCGTTCGTCGTCTTTAAAATAGAAAGTGCCCGGACCATTCGGTAACGATCATTTTGATGGATAGTTTTAGCGGCTTCAGGGTCCAGCGTTTTCAGATCGGCATGCATTCGAGTGGTGTTGAGCGTATCGTCTTCAAAATATTCCTTCTCGACATTCTCAATCACTTCGGCGGGAATGACCGGGGTTTGGTACATGCCATGCTGCAAAGCTCTTAAGTAAAAGTAGGTTCCCCCCACTACGATGGGTAGCTTTCCTCTGGCATGGATATCGGCGATGACTTCATCCGCGTGTTGCACGAAGTGATAGGCCGAAAAGGGCTCATTGGGCTCTAGAATATCTAAAAGATGATGGGGAACCTTTTCCCTATCCTCTTTACCGGGTTTGGCGCTCCCGATGTCGAAGCCCTTGTAGACGGT
>JBBQIT010000193.1:0-7769 GCA_038325205.1 Bdellovibrionota bacterium | reverse complement strand
GACCTCCATAGAACGGTACAGCGAATGGCGCTTGAGGAGATGGTTTCGGCTGAGATTAAAAGCTTCAAGTACGACGGCGGTGGGGCGGCCGACGCTCAAAAGTTAGTTAAAGGATGGAAGACGAAAGAGAAGGAGAGATCCTTTCGCCAAGTGTTGAACCGCTACTCTCGCTCGGAAAGTGCCGCCATCGAAAGGCTGTCCAAAAGTCTTAATGTGGAGCGGTTTTTACAGAAGAAGGTGGAGACTCTGACTCCCATCATTACTGAAACGGAAGCCGAACGATATTTTAAGCAGAATCAACCTCGGTTTGGGACCGCGTCATTTGAAAGCCTTAAGACCAACATCACGCTATTGCTCAAAAAGGAGCGGATGGAGAAAGGATTAGAGGAGTGGGTTCGCTTTCTGAAAGACAAATACGGCCTCGTCAACTTGTTGGGGACCTAATGCCCACGGCCGAACCCGTTCGATTGCAGGGGTCGCACATCGATTCCATTATCGAGATCGCTAAAGATTCCTTTCCTACCGTCTGGACTCCGACTGAATTCGCCTATTTTGTGGACCACGCTTGCGGTTATTGCTACGGCACTTTTACTGACGAGAAACTCACCGGTTATCTCATTGCCCTGTTAGTTCAAGGAGAGTTGGACGTAGTTTCCCTTGCGACGTCTTTGGAACAAAGACGCCATGGACTGGCCAGGAAGCTCCTCAATTTTGCCATGTCCGATCAACGAATTTACCGAGTCGTGCTTGAAGTGGACGTGGATAATGCTCCCGCTATTCAACTTTACGAGTCTATGGGGTTTGTCACCGCGGGGCTTCGCAAGGCCTACTATGACAAAAAACGCGACGCCTATCGCATGGAGCTAAACGTTCGTCCGGGATCACCGACCTATGGGATTTAACAAAAGCATTTTGGCGATCGTGTGGTTTTCGACCTCGGTTAGTTTCGCCGTTTCCACGAAGACTATTGAACATTTGAAGAAGCGTTGTTTTGTTTGGACGCCTACAGACAAATGTATCACTCGGCATAAAGAAGACGATGAGCGATTGGTAAAAAAATTAACTTCCAAACTCACCCCTGCGGAAGCGACAGACAAAGTGATAGCGGAAGGCAAAGATGCGGCGGCTCACTACAATGATCCGATTACGGCGCTTTATCGATACAACCAAGCTTTGATTTTAGATCCTGGCCGCGCCGAAGCTTGGCAAGGGGCGGCTGACTGTTTTGTAAAACTCGACATGAACGCGGAAGCGGTGCCGCTTGCCAAAAAGGCTATCGAATTAGATCCCAAGCGCGGGGACGCCTACGTAGCGCTGGCCAGGGCGCAATTCCACCTTCGGTCGGCCGAGGCAAAAGCCAACTACCAAAAAGGGCTGGTACTTGGAGCGCTGGCTGATCAGGAATTAGCCAGAGCGTTTTCGATAAAATAATCTTGAGAGGCGCACTTCGTATGAACTCATCCAAAATCGATAAAAAGAGCTTAGAGCGACGAATTGATGCGGCTTTGGGCCGAATTCCTTGTGAGCTTATCATCGAGAAAGCCGAGTTTTTGGATGTTTTTTCTTGTGATTGGAAAAAAGGCGATATCGCCGTAATTGACGGCACCATTGTAGGAATCGACGGTGGGCTTAGCGGTAGGCGAACTATTGACGCTAAAGGAAAGCGTCTGGTTCCGGGATTTATCGATGCCCATGTTCATGTGGAAAGTTCGCTTATGGTGCCAGGTGGTTTTGATTCGGTAGTCTTGCCTCGTGGAACAACGACTGCTATCTGCGATCCGCACGAGTTGGCGAATGTGGCAGGAGTTGCCGGGATTAACTATTTTCTAGAAGCCGCTACTCGTATGAATTTAGATTTGCGGGTGATGCTGAGTTCGTGTGTGCCAGCTACACATCTTGAAACCAACGGAGGAGGCGAGATCTCAGCTTCCCAACTAATTCCCTTAGCGAGTCACCCCAAAGCGCTTGGCCTTGCTGAAATGATGAATATGCCAGGAGTGCTTCACAAAGATCCCGGGGTGATGGAGAAAATTGAGGTTTTCTCGGGCGGAATCATCGATGGCCATTGTCCTTTGCTAAGCGGGAAAGATCTCTCGGCCTACGCCGCTACTGGAATCTCTAGCTGTCACGAATCCACCCAATATGACGAAGCGTTGGAGAAGCTTTCCAAAGGCATTTCGATTTGGATTCGTGAAGGAAGTGTGGCGAAAGATCTTAATGCGCTTTCGCCCTTATTAACTTTGGCTCGCTCGACGAGCGTGGGATTTTGCACGGATGATAGGAACCCGCTGGATATTTTTCAAGAAGGGCACATCGATTATTTGGTTCGAGGAGCCATCAAAAATGGAGTCCCTGTCGAAGTCGCCTATCGAAGCGCTTCTTGGACAGTGGCACGGCACTACGGTTTGAGGAATAAGGGAGCTATCGCTCCCGGATACGAGGCGGACTTTGTTCTTTTAGACGACGTTAAACAATGCTCTGTGAATAGCGTTTATCGACGAGGAATTCTTGCGTCAGAAATGGAAACGGCGACGATTCCAAGCACGCTTCATGGAAATTCTGTCCGGGCATCTAAGCCTGAGTTGGCCGACCTTGAAGGGCCCAAGGGGCGGGTTCACGTCATCGAAGTTAAAGCGGGAAGCATTTTAACCGGAAGGCATGTCGAAAACTCAGATGCCCCGGGAGTCGCTAAACTTTCCGTTCTAGAACGCTACGGCCGTAATTCGAAGCCGGCTAACGGATATGCTTCGGGATTTGGAATGAATTTCAAAGGAGCGATTGCTTCCAGCGTCGGACACGACAGCCATAACCTCATTGTCGTTGGTAGCCACAGCAAAGCGATGCAGGTGGCCCTGGCAGCTCTCATCGAATGCGGTGGCGGCTTTTGCGTGGTACATAACGACGAAGTGGCCTCGCTCCTGTCGCTCCCTTTCGGGGGATTGATGTCTATGGCGTCCCCGCGATCTATCGAGAAATCCCTTCGGGAACTAAGGGCCGCAGCCAAAGCCATAGGCTGTGAGTTAGACGAACCTTTCCTTCAACTTGCCTTCCTAAGTCTGCCTGTGATTCCATCGTTGAAGCTGACCGATCGTGGGTTGGTCGACGTCGATGCTTTTAAGGTGATCGACGTGAGAGCTGCCTAAAAGGGAGTCATAGTGTCTGTCTCTGGATTTGGAACTTGGAAGTCGCCGATAACTGCCGTTCGCATCGCTTCGGGAAGCATGGGAATAGGGCCTGTGATGCTAAGTGAGTCCAACGCCTATTGGACGGAGTCTCGGCCAGCAGAAGGCGGAAGAATGACGTTGATGCGTCGCAATCCTTCCGGCGAACTTCGTGAAATGACACCCAACCCGTTTAGTGTACGCACTCGAGTTCACGAGTACGGAGGAGGGGCGTACTTTGTAAATGGTTCTACCGTCTACTTCTCAAACTTCTCCGACCAGCGTTTGTACCGCATTGAAGGAGAAGGAGCTCCGACTGCACTTACAGAAGAGAAGAAGGCCCGTTATGCGGATGGAGTCGCTGACTCCAAGCGCGTGATAATGGTTCGCGAAGATCATTCCAAATCTAGCGCGGAGCCTGTGAATGAATTGGTCACTATCGATAAGAAGACCGGAAAAGTAACGGTACTGGTTAGTGGCGCCGATTTTTATGCGGCTCCCCGACTTAGCCCCGACGGAAAAAAGTTGGCGTGGGTCAGTTGGAATCATCCCAATATGCCATGGGATAGCACGGAACTATGGGTGGGCGATTGTCAGGGGGAAAGCATAGTCAACCCCGTCAAGATAGCGGGACAGCCGGGCGAGTCTGTGCTTGAGCCGCTTTGGTCTCATTCTGGAATTTTGCATTTTGCTTCTGATAGCACCGGCTGGTGGAATCTTTATTTCTTAGACCAAGGCCAAGTGAAACCGATCCACAACATGGAGGCGGAGTTTTCGGGCCCCCTTTGGAATTTGGGACTCTCTAGCTACGGCTTTATCTCGGAGGCAGAAATTCTTTGTTCCTACGTGGTGAAGGGCCGTTCGAACCTTGGCGTCCTGGATCGGGTAAAGGGGACATTGGATGCGATCGAAACCGATTTTACGGAAATTCGCCACATTAAGTGTGAAGGCAACGAAGCTTTCTTCGTCGCCGGCTCTCCGAGTGAAAGCACGCGGGTTATTCACTGGGATAATAAAAAGCGTAAGGGACAGGTCTGTCGTTCGGCTTTTACGATAGACTTTGATCCGGAATTTATTTCTGAGCCCCTGGCGCTGGAATTCCCGACAGCGAATGGACTCATGGCTCACGGATATTTCTACCCTCCGCAGAACCCGCACTTTCAGGCACCTCCCGGAGAAAAGCCCCCGCTACTCGTGATCAGTCACGGGGGACCTACGGGACACAGCTTTCCGTTATTGACTCTAAATTTCCAATTTTGGACGACCCGAGGTTTCGCGGTACTTGACGTCAACTATGGCGGAAGCACGGGTTTCGGAACCGAGTATCGGCGACGATTGAACGGAACTTGGGGAATTGTTGATGTACAGGACTGTGTAAATGGAGGCAAATTCTTGGCTGAGCAAGGTCTTGTCGACGGCGAACGTTTGGTTATTCGCGGGGGAAGCGCGGGAGGCTTTACTACGCTTTGTGCGCTTACCTTCCATGACGTCTTTAAAGCCGGGGCAAGTTATTACGGGGTTAGTGACATTGAGCTGCTCCTTAAAGAAACCCACAAGTTCGAATCGCGCTACGAGTCGAGTCTAGTGGGACCTTATCCGGAGCGAAGAGACCTGTATGTGGCGAGGTCTCCTATCTATTCGGCAAAGAAGATCTCTTGTCCGTTGCTCTTGCTACAGGGATTAGAAGACAAAGTAGTTCCGCCTAATCAGGCCGAACTGATGTATGAGGCGGTCAAGAGTAATGGCATTCCTGTGGCGTATCTGGCCTTCGAGGGAGAGGACCACGGTTTTCGAAAAAAAGAAAATATCCAAAGGTCTTTAGAAGCCGAACTCTATTTTTATTCTCGGGTATTTAAGTTTCGGACGGCTGACCTCATCGACCCTATTCCTATCGACAATCTTTGACCAAATTAGGGGGCTGGGGTTAGCATGCCCCTCATGATTGTCGCTTCCTGGAATGTTAATTCCATTCAAAGTAGGCACCAAAGGGCCATCGAGTTCTTAAGGAGACACTCCCCTGATTTCCTTTGCCTTCAAGAGCTCAAATGCATGGATGAGAAGTTCCCGTTGGAGCCTTTCCGGGAAATGGGTTATCACGCTTCCGTATTCGGGCAAAAGACCTACAACGGCGTCGCTATCCTTTCTAAAAACGAGCCAATCGACGTCATTAAAGGTTTTGGAGACGGCGTCGAAGACCCTATGTCTCGCTTTATCTGGTGTCAGTTTGAGCGATTCGCGCTGGCTTCGTGTTACATCCCTAATGGCCAGTCCCTCGACGCTCCGGCTTATGCTTATAAGCTTGAGTGGCTAAAACGGCTGCGCACTTTTGTGGATAGCCACGCGGACCCTTCGGAACCTGTGATCCTGGCCGGCGACTTTAACGTGGCTCCCGAAAATCGGGATGTTCATGACCCAGCCGCTTGGGAGGGGAGTATTTTGGTCTCCGAGTCCGAGAGAAAGGCTCTAGCTCACGTGGTTGATTTTGGTTTCGAAGATACTTTTCGAAAGCATCACAGCGAGGGAGGCCAATATTCTTGGTGGGATTATCGAGCGCTCGGATTTCAGTTAAATAAAGGCCTTCGCATTGACCTGATTCTGGCGACTCAGCCCTTATGGGAAGTCTGTACGGCAACCTCCATCGATAGAGCGGAACGAAAAGGCGAAAAGCCCTCCGACCATGCGCCTTGTCTTGCCGAGTTTGACTTCTAAAAAGTCATTTGAGGCGGTAGCGTTCCAAGATGATAAAGCCTTCCAAACTTTTTTCATCCGTTTTGTCGTAGTACTGAGAGAGCCAAGCATCAAAGGTCGCTTCAGCCTCAGGTTTAGGTATCCTTCTTAAGACTTGGGTAAGCTTTGGCTTCTCGATTCCGAAGTGTCTTTCCAAATAGATCTTCTGTCGTTTCGCGTCCAAAATTCTAAACTCGGGCCAGGGATAGGCTGGCAGCCAAGGGCGGTACTCGAATCCAGGCATCGATAGCGGCGGGAGAACTAGCGGGGACTCGTCGACAGAAAGCGCAGTCAGATCCACAAGTGGAATCGATTTATCGAACGCTTGATGCACGTTTTGGGCGCCTTTTTCTAAGCCGTATTGGGCAGAAGTGTTTGAGAACAGCCTCAGTGCAGTAAGTTTCACATGCCCAGCAAAGGGAGTAAAAGAGCCTATCGCCGTTACAAAACACATTACGGTTATGGGAAAGACCAACCCTTTCCAAATCGGGTACCAGTCGCGATTTTTGAACTGACGAGAGTAGACTAGGATTAAGCAAAGCAGCGGTAGCCAATGGGCGAAGAGATTACATATGTTTTGGGCGGCACTTCTCGAAATGAAATAAGAGAACGTGGCAATCATCATGCTCCATAAACCGAACTGGCTCGCTATCCATAATGATTTGGTCTCTAAGAAATTCCAAGCTAGGATCCCTATGACGGCTATGAGAACGCCAACGGCAGCGTTAAAAGCCCCCGAAACATTTATGGGCAACGCTCCGAACCCCGAAGAGTAAGAGATCGCGTACTCATAAAAGCTAGTCCAGTCGGGGTGGATTCCATAGTGTAGCCGGTAAAGGACTTCGATTAAGATTGCCCCAATAAAAAGAGCGAAAAGTGGAGAGAGAAAACGGAGTAACCATTGTTTTAGTTCTGCTCCTGGATTTTTTTGGTAAGCGACGGCGATAAGTTCCACGATCGCACAGCCAGCCAAAGTGACCAGCGAATAGATAGCACTTTCAATCGACCAGAAGAAACCCACGGCAAACAGAGCAGAAGTTAGGATCGTCCTGGAGACAGAGAAACTTCCATCCTTTCTCCGTACCAATGCTATCGCAAGCAAAAAACACCACAGAAATCGGTACGCCGAGGTGCTAGGACAGGCGAGCGCTCCGCCTCCAAACCTATCGCCGGCAAGCAGGTATATCGTCGTAAAAGTGGCAAGGCCAGCCCATAAATGTCTATGCTTCGTCGAAGGGATTCGAAGAAAAATGGCGTAAGTGACTCCGGCCTGGACGATCACTAGAGTCGTTAGCGCGAGCTTGAACGAAAGAATAGACTGAAAGGGGAGGGCTGCGGGAAGCAAAATACTTAAAAAACCATACTGACTGGGTAGGTCATACAGCAGAATGCCGCCGTTCTTTACCGCATCAATGGCCCCCAAATAGAACGACCAATGATGGATCCAACTCGCTGACTCCACGGGATCAAATGATAAAGACCACATCGCAAAGAAAGAAAACCAAGCAAAGATGGGTAATCGACTCTTGTTCGTGGGGGGCTCAGCGAACTCTTGAGCAGGGTAGAAGACGTTTAGCGAAAACCAACCCCACGCAAATAGGACAAAAAAGCTAACTCCAAAGTGTAACTGAAGTAACCCTAACCCTCGGTTGTCGTCACTGAGTTGAAGAACGCAATAGAGGATCAGAAAGAAAAGGGCGAATCGAAACGATCTTTCGACCTTCGATAGGGCAGAAGACCTGAAATAGGGAGTCGTCTTGGTGACGAAACGAGCTAAGTAAATCGTCGGTAAGAGGTTAAAGGCCAAAGCTGCAATAAAAATCACAGCGTACAAAAGTGTTCCGACCCAGGGAGCGTGGGACTGCAGGAAGGGCTCCATCT
>JBBQIT010000192.1:0-7786 GCA_038325205.1 Bdellovibrionota bacterium | reverse complement strand
TCCGGCAAAAATCCTTGATCCAGCATCTGGTCGGCTTCATCAAATACAAGAAGCCTTACGTCACTTAGACTTACCAACTCGCGACCCATGAGTTGCAGTAATCGGCCAGGGGTCGCTACGAGAACTTCAAAGGAACCTTTCAAATTCTTTTTCGCGACTTCCATCGTGGTGCCGCCCAGAACGCTACGAACTCGAAGACGAGTATCGTGAGTAAAAAGCTTCAGGACCCGAGAAACCTGTTCGCCCAATTCACGGGTCGGGACAATGACGGCGGCCCGGGGAAAGGATTCCGCTTCGACCCGGCTGCCATCGTTCTCCAGAGTCTTAAGCAAATGAAGAATGGGTAAAGCGTAAGCCAGCGTCTTTCCCGTTCCGGTTTGTGCGACTCCAACGACAGACTTTCCGGCCATGAGAGCGGGTATCGCACGGACTTGGATTTCGGTCGGCGTAACTAGGCCTTTATCGGCCAAGGTGCGCGAGAGCGAGTTAAGCAGGTTAAAATCAGAAAATGAGTTCATTCGCCCGTGTACGTAGCACAAATCGAGCGGCGATCATAGGGGGAAGGATTCCGCTATCGACCTAAAGGTCCAGTTTCATAGCCATAAATTCGACCTGGGGCCGGTTGGGAAAGGTCTCTCGGACTTGGCTGTCCACAAATCCCAATTCGCTCAGCAAGCGGCCATTAGCTGCCGAGGCGGTCACAAGAATGCTCTTTGCTCCCGCCTCTCGAGCCGCCGAGACTCGGAGCTGGTTAAGACGGGAAGCGATTCCCTTTCCCCTGGCTCGGCGGTGAACCACTAGTTTGCAGAAGTGAGCCGAGGGGAGGGGGACTTCAATATTGGCCCTTTGGAAGAGGTACCCGTCCGGATTTTCCGAAACCGAGTCATGAAAAGTCAGCCTGGCACTGCCCACAACGCCGATACTATCCTTCGCTATCCAATGCCTCGCTTGATAGTCCAAAGGCTCGACCCAGGCCCCTGTCGGAAAAAGCGATTCGTCGACGGTAGTCTCGCTTCGCCACACTTCAAGACGGAAGCGGCCTATAGCCTCTAGCTGACTTTGATCGGGAGAAAGGATCTCTAGGATCTGAATTTCGGATTCTGTCACTCGGGCTCTAGCTCTTTCATTCTTAAGGTAGTGATGGAACGATATCCTTGGCGTTCGAAAAAGCGCTGGCCCGCAAGGTTTTGCGACCCATTTTGCAAAGCGAGATAACGAACGCCTTGTTTCACGAGCGCACTTTCGATCCAACCTAACACTTGGGCGCCGAGGCCTTCCCCTCGAATATCGGATCGAGTAATGAGGTCATCCAACATGGCATGAGCGAATCCATTTTGGTCGGAAAAGCTGACTACAGCTAAAGCGACGAGGTTCCCCTCACTTTTAGCCAATGCTAATTTCTTAGAAGTCCCCCGCAACGCCTGAGAAAGTTCAAGAGTAATTATGTCCGCTAGATCCGATTTCCATCCGCCATCAGGAAGGGCACGTCCCGAGGTGTACTCTCCCATCGCGATATATTCTTGAGAGAGATTCGCTAAGAAAAAATCAGTCGCAGGTTTGACTAGTTCAGGATCCGTCACCCAGGCGATATCCAAGGGTTTCACGCGAAATCCCTTTTCAAACTGTCCGCTGCCCAAATCCCAGTTTCAATCGCTCCGTCGACGGTAGCGTGATTGCCAAGCCAGTGGCAGGCCTCGCCAGCAAAATACAAGGTTTTCTCTATAGGCTGGGCCAATTTCTTTTGGGAGGGGAGGCCCCCCGCGGTTACATAACTATAACTGCCTTGGGAATGAGGATCTTGACTCCAGTTATGATAGTTCGCTCGGACAAAGTTCGACTTTAACTTTTTGCGATCGATCTTAAAAATGGAGGCCGCCGAGTCGAGTGCACGATCTACGATTTGCTCATCAGAAAATCCAGCAAACGATTGCGTCACGCGATTTCCAGCCCATGCTACGATCTGGGGAGATCGAATCGGGCTTTGCGTCCACCACGTTGAAAAATCGGCTCCGGGCGAGTTGATGAGACGAGTTTCCTCGCGCCAGAAGCTTTCCGAAAACTCGAAAGTGATTTTCGTGACCTCACCCATGGCTAAACCAGAAATAGCTTTCTTCTTCTCTTCTAAGGCCGGAACAAACTCCAGCTTCGAGAGAACGGGAAGGGGAACGGTGATAATTACGGCACGACAACTTTCTTCTATGGCACCGCCGGGATTTTCCGCAGAGATTTTAACTTCTCGGTTTTTCCACTCAATTTTATTCACTTTGGTCTGGAAGCGAATCTTGGGCGGGGGGCCCATGACGGCCAGCAACGACTGATAACCACCGAGTATTAAAAAGGCTCGATCCGAATCGATCTTTTCGGAATACCGATCCATCTGCTTTAAAGACCGCATACTGAGCTTCGAAGGATCTGCCCCGTGAAACCCTTCCATAAAATTTCTGGCGAAAGCGAGCTTTTGCTTTTTGGCTTGAGCGTAGCGACTTTGATCGAGGGCATCCCCCCAAGAAATATCTTGTTTAGAACGTCGGGTGGATTTGGCTAGCGACGAGTTGAGGTTATCGACCTCATCCCACAGCGATTCCACGGTCCTATATCTTCCCCCGGTAACGAGAAAGTCCTTTCCCTTCCATTCCATGTGCGCCAGCCCCGCTCGGTGAATGAGTTGCATGGACTGGGGAGGGAGGCCATGAACGAATTCGGCCCCCAGTTCTACCGGAAGTCCCGAAGTAAAAACTTGCGTGTAGATTCGTCCCCCGACGCGGTCAGCCGCTTCGAGAATGACGGACGGAATTTCGTGTTCGCTCAATCGGGCTGCTGCGGCGAGGCCTGCAGCACCGGCTCCTACTATGATTACAGGGCGTGATTCCATTCCGGAAGTTGTATCTCTGTCGGCTATTCCACGTAAAAGGAAATATCCCCTCGGAAAAAAATACACTGTCCCGGCACCCCTTTTGGCAGTTTGACCCCGAGATATTTTCAAATTGCGGGGATTCCTGCGGCATACGTCCCTAAATAGCGCGCGGAATCACTGGCACAAGCATTGCTTCGATGTCGGTAAGGGGGAAATATGAAAAAGTTAATTCTAGGATTTGTGATTTGCTTTGCGGCACTAGGTTCACGAAGTGGTCGTGCGGACATTTTTGATCGTATCAATACCTGTGAAAACCAAGGCGGAGGGTCTTGCGTTTTCAATTTGCTAAGAGAGCTTGCGGCCAACTCGGGACCAACGGCTAGTTTCCTAAACGGCGGAGTTTATGTTTCCGATTCGTGGAACATGACGGTGGTGGTTTCAGGGACGACGGTAACTATATACGATACCGTGACCACTACCCAGGCCGGGGAATATCACTGCACTGGCAGTACCTGCGTAGGATCGCAATACAGTTTTAACGTCATCAATCCCGACCAGATCTACATGAGTTATGGCCGAACTTGGAGTCGAAAAGTAAATTAGACACGTTTTAAAGGTAATCATTATATAAGGTTATTTTTCTTTGCTTCATTTCCATAGAGAATTTCGCTCGCCCGTGTTTTAGTCGTTGGCGAGCTTAGTTTCAGGGGTAATTTCTAAAATCAAATGGTGGTGGATGCGGGTTTTTGGTGTCAGCTCTCCACGGCGGTGGAGGTTAAGTTGGTTTGTTCTCTTTTTTCTGCTGAGTAGTGGGTGCTCCTTTGGAATCCGTTGTGACTTCTATGTTGAAGCGGAAAGTACTCCGGTGCCCAGCCTTTTAAAACCAGTGCGTACCCTTCACGTGCTGAGTAGGAACCGCCCTTCAGAATTCGTTATCGAGTTTCATGATCTGGAAAACCGATTTCGTTTTCCCGATCGATCCTTCGACATCGTTTTTAGAGACCCTATCGTTGCGGAGAGAGTTAATTTTTTGAGGCAACGGGCTTTGGCGCGATCCAAAGTAGGCGTTCTCGCCGGCTATCACGCCGTCATTAAGGATTTTCGCACCGAAGTAGCCCAGGATTTCCGCTATGAATGGATTCGCCCCGAGCCCAGGGTGGTCTACCTCCGCATTCATTATGATATAGGAAATTTGGCTTCCGAGAATTTTCCTGAGGCTCCAGAACTGGCTGTCGTCGGAATTATTTCGGAACTATTTTTCAATGAATTGACTGATCTCTACGCCGCTTCGTGGAGGGAATTAATCGACACGGCCGAGGCTGAATTGAAAGCCAAGGGGATTTGCCAGGCCGATTGTCGTCAGCAAATTAGTGACGTCTTTCGTCTGCGAACCACCTGGTGCAACAAACTCCTATTCTATGAAATGTTGCTAAAGGGACATCCGAATTATCACTTGGACTCTTTCTTGGATCGTTTGGCTCGAATCCCCGATTATCACGAAGTGAGCGAAGCGATGAGAACGAGCTTCACTGAATTCTATGCCGCTTCGCTGAACCCCAAAATCATCGAGCATGTCTGGTCCGTTCCTTTGCCTTCCCTTTGGGAGTTTGGGATGTCCAACCCCCCGTTTGTAGGCAACCTCTAGTCCGTTTGGTGGGATTTAACCTTTAAAGAAAAGAGGTTAAGGACTCAGGAAAAATTCTTTTTAGAAGGTAGATTTTGAGGGCGGAACTAGGGTAGTCCTCATATATGCGATTTCTGGGGCGGTATGGTTACTCTATTCTAGTGCTCTGCGCGTTGGGGTCTCTCCCTCACGATCCCGCTTTGGCCGGAGAAGTGAACGAGCGCATTGTACAAAGTAGCTTTTACTACGCTCAAGTATTATCGGATCGCTACCCCAGAGATAAATGTTTTCTGCTTAACTTTGGGGTGAGTACGAACTTCATTTCAACCGCTTTGTCTGTTCTCGATCCTAAAGCGGCTACCGATTCCTATTTTCGAGAGGTTCCGCTGCACGGTATCCACGATTTCCGCGGGTTGCTCGTCGATCGGACTGAATCCATTTTAGAGAAAATTATTCCCGATGAGGCCACCTTGGCCGGGCGGACGTTAGTTTTTCATCGAGTACTTTCTCAAGCGTGGGGACTTACTATCTTGTATCCCCGCCTCATGGAGTTTATGCGGACTCGAAGGCCGAATACTCGGTTCACCTTCTATTTGATCGGAACGACGTTTCCGAGTTCCCTTCAGTGGTTTCCGGGTTCTCCGTGGGGACGGCACGGCTCACGTTTAGTTTGGGATAAATTTTATTCCAAGGAGCTAACGTTGGAACATGATCGGTATGCTGCGGAATCGCCGTTCATGGCGAGCCGATACCTACCGGTGAGTCCACTCGAGATGGAGGAAGTTAACTTTCGGTTTCGACCTAACCCTGTGAGGGCCCGCTTCGAAAGAGAGTTTGCTTCCGTCTTTGCGAGCTCTGGAGGTCTTTCGTGTGCGTGGAAAGTAGCGAGGCAGTTTAGAGGGGCAGTGGAGTGGGTTACCAGTGACTTGGGTGTGGAGAGGCTGTTTCCGAAGAAGGTTGAGAAGTGAGATCGAGATTCTACGACCCTGCGAAATTTCGCTACGCCAATGTATGCGATTATTCTTTCAGATCAGCGGAGTCAAGATTTTCAATTTCTCTTTTACAAACTAGGCAAACTAGGTACGGACTTCCTTTCCAAACCCAAACGGCACAAAACTAGGTGCGGACTTGGACTTGGACTTGCCGACTTGTAGGTTTGGAAAGGAAGTCCGTACCTAGTTCCGAGGCGATGGCTGCTTAACTACCCAGATTCATGCAATAAGAGAGAATATTTGCGTAGACCTCCCTAAGAGGCGAGAGGGCATTTCGGAACTGATCCTCCACCGTCACTCAGATATATTCGTGGATTGTCGAACCTAGGACATGGTAATAGGCGGGTTATGTGGTTCGATAGAATTACTGTTGATGAGGCGGCAATTTACGTCGGATTGCTCCTCGGACTAGTTGGTTTTTTCTGCGCTCCTGAAGGCACGTCAAAGAAATATTTTCGATTCCAGAGGGAAGATTACGGTAAAGCCATTTTAGGTAAGGGGCTTCTGGCTATCCTAGCCACTATCGGCATTCGATCTCTCCTTCAATTCGGTAGTCTCGTTTTAACAGGGGCAGTTGGAGAGGTTCCCCCTAACTTCACTGCAACCAATCCTGATCTACACCAACTCGTTTCGTTTTGTTTGTGGGCCCCATTTTGTGAGGAGCTTATCTTCCGAGGGTACTCACTTGAGCTTTTCCGACGTTGGGGTCGGCTCCGCTTGGGGTTATCTATTTCCTGCCTGTTATTCGGGCTCATTCATGTCTCATATGGTTGGACTGCTGCAGTACAGGCCTTTCTTTTGGGAGCCATATTCTGTTCGCTGAGACTTCGAAGGCACAGTCTCCTCGAACCACTCTTGGTTCATTTTCTGATCAATGTTTACGTATTCGCTGATAATTGGCTTGGACAGCGGTTCTTTACTTCGCTAGTAGCAGAAAATGCGAGGAATATTCTTTTGCTTAACATCGCGTTCGGAATGACGGGACTCTGTTTTGTACTCATAGGCTGGAAGCCGCTTTACGGTATATTACGTTCCCTCGGAAATAGTCGTGATACCACATGATGGGATGGCGGATGGTTTCCACTAATTCGGAAACGGCGGAGAAATGAATCACCAGCTCGGCTACGCTGGTTTTTAATTTAATGAAAACCTAGTCGGTTTTAGTACGAGCGGAGCGGACCGGGAACGGCGATCTAGATAGACTTCCTTGATCTCTAGCACTAGCTCTGGCCCGAGCATTTTAATTGTTTTGAAGCATTTTTCGGCGGTACAGAAATCGGATTGCTAGTGCTACTGCTATGGCTAGTGAGGCAAATTTTTTGCGAGGCAAAAAATTTGGGGTGGGTGACGGGGTTCGAACCCGCGGCCACCAGAGTCACAGTCTAGTGCTCTAACCAACTGAGCTACACCCACCATATAGTTTTCGCCTTTGGCGAAAACGCCATTAAGGATTAACCCTCATGGATTAATCCTTAATCCTGCTTCCCCGACTCGGATAGTCGAGAAGGACCGTAGTGTGTAGCCTCGTCGTATTTCAGTCAAGAGTTCTGCTACTTTGTGGTGAATTCGGTCCTTCTTCGATAAAATCTACCTATGCGAAACTTCTTGCTGCCTTTGGCCCTTTTGCTCTCATACAACGCCCTTGGGACCTCCCTTCTCAAGGAAGAGACGGTTGTTGTGAAAGGGGTCACCCGCCAGTACCAGTGGGCGGCGCCTGAAATTAAGCCAGATACCAAATATCCGCTGCTCTTTGCCTTCCATGGGGGAGGGGGAACGTCTGCGGGGCTTGATGGGGTGGCGAACTTGGTCGACAAGGCGCTCAAGGCCGGTTTTTACATTATTTTGCCCGATGGACTCAAGCGGCGCTGGAATGATGGAAGACCAGAAATCGACGCGAAGGCCGATGACGTGGGGTTTATCGATTCGATCTTGGCCCGCTTCTTCGCCGAATTTGCCATCGACAGTGCGGCCGTCTTTTCGACGGGGATCTCTAATGGAGGGCTTTTCAGTTTCCGTCTAGCTTGTGAGAGATCCGATAAATTTCGAGCAATTGCGCCGGTCGCTATGAACATGGGCGACTTTCTATCGACGATTTGCCGGCCAAAACCCGTCTCAATCCTTTTGATCCAAGGAGATACCGATCCGTTAGTTCCGTTCTCAGGGGGAGACATTACCGTTCCCTTTCTTCCCATGACGGCCCGGGGAAAAGTTCTCTCCTCGGACGACACCCTTCACTATTGGGCGAAATTGGATGGATGCAGCGAAAAGATTCCAGCGGCTGAACCTCTGGCACCAAGTACGGGAGCTCTTAAGACC
>JBBQIT010000191.1:0-7801 GCA_038325205.1 Bdellovibrionota bacterium | reverse complement strand
GTGTGTAACCCATCTCGAAGGGCTATCCACTCGGTTCCGTTTTCTATAAGCAGCGAAGTCACCCAAGTACTGACGGGGAGCGGCCATTCTCGAAGTACCTTTAGCTGGGGAGTCCCTGTCGCCCAATTGACGGAGAGGTCGCGAACCACCCCTTTTCCGCCGACCTCTTGATAGACAATAAGACGCTGCGCCAGCGGGTCGCATCCGAGTTGATGGATATGCTGAATGTTGGCGCCCTTAGCATCGAATCCATTTTTTTCACCCACGGCGACATCAATCCACTTTAGGCGGTTAATGCTGTACCCGAAGTTTGAGTCAGGCTCTGTGAAAATAATCCGATCTCTCCCGTTCAATTTGGTCCAGCAGAGCCCCTCAGCGGCTCCTGTGCTTTCGGTGAGAACGCGCCGCTTGTTGGTTTTTCGATCGTAAATCTCTATCGCTCCGCCATCCGTAGGATTGTAACGCCGGAACCCAACCTGAGTGGCGTCAGGAGAGAGAGCGATATCCCATTTCAAGAATTTATCTGCGGTCAAAAGTTTCTGGTGGGAGAGAGGCTCTTCTTTTATGCGCGCGATCTCTTTTTCTGTTTCGAGGGTCGTTTTCTTGAAAATTTCTTTCCAAAGTGTCGCATAGTCGACACCATACACTTCTTCCACGGGGCCGTTTAACAAGTAGGGCCAATTGTCACTGTAACTGAGGGTGAGATCGTAGATGCCTTTCGCCCCCTTTCGATCCCAGAGCTCTTTACTTAAGGTATAGCCAAAGAAGTAGGCGCTTGTTCCATGAGGCCAACGACTCGTTGAGCCATCCATTTGATCTCGGGAGAAGAAATCGGTGGTCCCCCATACCTTGGCGTCGACGGCCATTCGACGGTACATCTTAAACTCAGCACCTTTGCCCCGGCCACCGTCTGATTTCTCAGTTTCGAGAAGAACGGCCATTCCTTCGTGGAAGTGGCTAGGCATGAGTCCCATGGGAACGATATAGCTGCCAAATACGGACCTCATCAATTTCCAAAGCCCATTTGCCGGATAGAGATGAAGAATGTGGACATACTCATGCAAAACGACGGAATCCAGCCAATCATCTAGGGGCGCAAGCTGGCCCGTGGCTTCGGGGGGAGCCGCATAAATAACTATGTGCGGGTACGGAAAAACTAGGGCGTATCCGTTCGTCGAATCTTGAAAATCGGAGATCACAAGCCAAGTCTTTTCGGGACCCGGCGGAAACACAGGCGTGAGTAGTCGAAAAGCCCGCTCAGCCGCTTTCAGAGCGCGTATCGCGAGATTGTCCTGCCCTCTTCGGTACATCGCGGTAAAGTGTGGTGTCTCTCTGGTGACCCAATCAATATCGGAAGGAAAAGTGATGTAGGAGGGCTCACCGTTTGCCGCAGGAATGGCGGTGATTAAGCACAGCAAGATGAACCAAGAGGCGAACGATCGTCGAAAAATTTGCATGGACCACAATCATAATGGATGGGATCCAGATCGGTCAAAAGATAGCATTTAAAACTACATATCCTTGATCTCTTTACCTTACCTCAGCCAGGGTAACGTTGAATTTCAGCCAAAATAGTGTTTTATTATCAGCGAACTTTAGGTACTTTTTCCCTTTGGTGGTTGGTATCTCGTTATCGGTTATCGAGTGACGAAAAATCCACTGGGAGCTTATGAAGGAGCGATTCAATGAAGAGTGTTTTGCGTTATTTTAGATGGCCGGCAGTTTCGATTTTCACCTTATGCGCAGTGATTGCAATCTCGTCTTGCAGCAAGAAAGATGTGAAACAAGATGAGCCTTTGATCAATCCCTCTGGCGACACGGGTGGGGCGGCAGATACGGGCAGTGGAAATGTGGACACGGGTAATGCCGGCGACACGACCAACAGCGGTGATTTACAAATCGCTTATTTCGATTTCGACAGTTACAAGATTAACGGTTCGGCACGTGGCGCTCTTAAGGCCAACGCGGATTGGCTGAAATCCAATCCGAATGCCACCGTTCAGATCGAAGGGCATTGCGACGAAAGAGGAACGACGGAGTACAACTTAGCGTTGGGCGAACGTCGTGCGAATGCTGCGAAAAATTATATGATTCGATTGGGCGTGGATAAAGGTCGTTTATCGACGATTAGCTACGGTAAAGAGCGTCCAGCAGATCCGGGTCACGATGAGTCCGCTTGGGGCAAGAATCGCCGCGCGGCCTTTGTGGTCCTTTCTCGATAGGACGAATGCGCGAATCGCTCCTATTCTTAGTAAGTATCTTGGGGGTGGTATCCCTTATGGGATGCCACCCTCGTCCTATTGAAGATCTTGTCTTGGCCGATGTGGCCGTGAGAGCGGCACAAAAGGTGAAAGCCGAATCTTTGGCTCCTGATCTCTTCCGAAAAGCGGAAAACCACTATCTCAGAGCGAAGAAAGATTTTTCGGACGGATACTTCGATTCATGCCGAAAAAATGCGAATGATGCCCGAATGCTCGCTGAGCAAGCGGAATATCATTCTCTTTTAAAACAAACCCAACTTAAGGATAAGCCTGCCGGCGAAGATTCAGCGCCTCCGCCTGAAAGTGCTGGCCCGCCGGCTCCGGAACCATGAAATTCACAAAGATTTGCTTCGGTTTATTTCTCGTACTTGCCGTGAACATAGTTGGTTGCAAAACCAAAAGCGACATGAGGCGTGAGCAAGAGCTTGCGCGTTTGCAGCAAGATGTGACGCAAGTAAAAACGGAACACGCCGACATCGATAGTTTGAGCGAAGAATTTAAGATCGAGCTCTCAAAGACCAACAATCTTATCGAAGAGCGTGCGCAAACCACGAAGCAGAGCCAAGATGAACTACGCAAAGAAGTGTTGTCACTATCGAGTCGGATGCAAGCCTTAGAGAATCGCGCGATCGCGGAAGAGTCTCAAGAGAAACAGAAAACCACCGAACGAGCCACCGCCTCTTTCGAGAAGGCGAAGAAACTTTATGACGACGGCCATTTCTCAGATGCGGCGGAAATGTTTCGAACGCTCACCCAACAAAAATCAAAACCTGAAGAGTCAAAAAAATCTCTTTATTGGTTGGGGGAGTCATATTTCGCCGATAAGGAATACGCTTCGGCAGCCCTAGAGTTTTCAGAGTATAAGAAGGCCTACCCGAAAGATGGTTTGGTTCCTCAAGCTATCTATCGACAAGCCAATTCGTTTCGACAGCTAGGAAAGGCTAAAGAGGCGAAGCTTTTTTATCAGGAATTGATTGAGCGATTTCCAAAAAATGCGCTCGTAAAAAAAGCTAAAGTTGAAATGAAGAAGTTGAAGTAACGGCTCGTATACCAGCGGCCTAAACCCACTAGCGCCATTACATAGATCATCGCATACCAAAGGCTTTCCGCCCCTCGACTAGAATTGTGGGCGGCGGCACACCCATATTTTTGATCGGGAATCGTGCAGCTGGGAAGCTTAAAGTCTGAAAGTTTATTTCCTACTCCAGCATAAGCCGAGTGAATGCCTGGAAGATCGTCGGCGTGAAGGACTCGCTTATTAAATTCATTTGGAGAGGCGACCGCAAACATGGTGGCATCGGGATCGACAGGCGCGACTTCATTCCCCAGTCCTAGGAAGTGGCCGGTTTCGTGAGTCACGATATTTTGAACGTCATGTTTTCCGATTTCATTTGTCGTCGTAAAAGAATGGTCTACGCCATTAAGTAAAATATCGGAGTCCAAAATCATTCCGGCTCTCGCGCTCGAACCGGCGATATAAAAATTCCGTGTGATGGCAATAATCGAAGGATCAAACAGCCATTTGGAGCTTTTTAAAATGACGGTATTGACGCCATCGTTTTCATTCTTGGTTCCGTTGCTGCAGCCTAGAGGCAAGAACTCCACCTTGATGTTTTGGACATCGCGCCAGGTCTTAAAACTTTTGTCGATGGCTTGAATAAAATCAGCATGGCCGACAAAGCTCGGCGCTGAGATGTAGTAGGGGATAGGAAAATAGCCGCTGTCCCAGAAGAGAAAGGGGCCGTCTCCGTCCCCGTTGCTGCCATCGGTTCGGTTTCTGGAATAGTTTCTGAGTGGATTTAAGTCCTGAAGCCCCTCATCCCACCCCGCTATCGAAAAAGTTCCCGTGAGATTTCTTTTTAAGTGAGCAAGATATCGCCGGCCAGTACGGGGGCGAGGGTAGCCAGAGATCATGACGCCAACATCGTTCCATTCTCCGCCAGGGCCAGTAATGGAGATGGTATCGCCCTCAGCAGGATAGACGCCGCCATCATCGTTGATGTGTTCGACGTGGAGAATGGTCGCCTGACTTTGAAAAGTGGCGTAGTGGACAGCGTCTGGCGCACTTGTGGTGCTGATAATTTGAATTTGGGCAACCAAGGCCGCATGGCTCAGCTCATAAGCCACATCACTTTCGGCCACCACAGATGCCTCCGTCCCCCGGGTCACGAGGAGGAAGGCAAGGGCGATGAAAAATAGCGATCGATGAAAGGGCACAGAGGCTCCTAAGGCGTGATTTTTTTTGGGAATGCTACGAACGGTTCCCATTTTAACATACGCGAACTGCGTAATTCTTTGCCCATGCCTCCGTCCCCAGGATTAGAAATGATGTGGTGAGTCTTGTTGTTGATAATAAGGAGAAAATTGGGAGTGTAGCTCTGCCGGCTTTTTGTTGCGCGGTTAACCCCGAGTAGGCGCGTAATTCATTACGCGAAATGGGTTTCTGATGGGATTCGGAAGAGTATGGTAATGCGAGTATTTTCAGTATTTTAGATGATTATTGGGATTTGGTTAGCATGGGTATCGTTCTTGCTTATGATCCCCCTGTTTGCCGAGGGTAATATGAGAAATTCTTTCGCTATTACGTTTCCTGAATCGCTGCGCCACGAAGTAGCGGTCACCGAAAGCCAAGTCCGAGACAGGGACCGGTCAAAGCCCCACTACGAGCGCAAGATGTACCACGCGCTCATGGGCGCCGTTGCCTTCTCCCTTTATGCTTTTGTTCTCACTCGCTCCCAGGCTCTTTGGACTTTGGGTATCATCGGCGTGCCCTTCATCACTTTAGATCTCCTTCGATTGCGAATCCCGCAAATGCGAGAACTGACCCTGAAACTTTTCGGATCCCTGATGCGCCATGACGAACTGAACGGCGTTTCGGCTAATACTTTCTACTTAATTGGACTCATTGTGGTCACGGCTCTTTTTCCCAAGCCGGTCACGCTCCTTGCCGTGCTCTTTCTAGGCATGGGAGATCCCGTAGCCGCTATTGTGGGAACTCGCTGGGGCCGACATAAGATTGGAACTTCAGGAGTGCTTGCGAAGAAGAGTTTTGAAGGTGCCTTTGCGAACGCTTTTCTTTCTTTCGTGATGACTTTTGTTTTCGCCCTGACCTATATGGCGCTTCCGCTGGAAAAAGCGGTTTGGCTTGCCCTCGTGGGCGGGATAGCCAGCACCTTTGCGGAGCTGCTACCCCTTCCCATCGATGACAACTTTACGATTCCTGTCGTCTCGGCCTCGTTACTTTACGTTCTAGCTATTCCGATCTTGTAACCGCACGGGCCGTTCAACTCACTACTCCAGATGTGGATCCGGACGTCGGTCGTGCATTGACCGGCAGCTCGTTGTGAACTGGTTATTTACGCTGGGGCTCGAATCCAACGAGTCAAAGAACAACGTCGTTGATTTCACCGTGTCCGCCCGATCCTGAGTCGATCCATCGACCAACTCCAGAAGCATCGAGAAGATGCCCTTTTTCCAGTACACATAATCTTCGAAAGTGCCGTCGCAGGGATAAACGACATCTGTGGAAGTTCCATAACGATATCCGTTTAGCTTTGCCGCTTTAGAAAATACGCTATCGTAGAAATTCTGATCTTTCGTTGCCGTTTTATCAACGTCAACTCCCCAAGGATAGGTTAGACCGCCCAGATAGCCGTGAACCGTGAGGCTTCCGGCGAACACTCGCGATTCCAAAAGATTCATCATCAATTTAATGCTTTTTAACTTTCCGCCTTGCGCAGAGATGCAAGGACCTGGGTAATCTCGATTCGGATCCTGTCCATCCTCGTATCGATTGTTGGCGTTATAACCCGAGATATTTAATACCGGTACAAACGTCCATTCAATGTCGGGAAGGTTCGAGTGAAAGAGCTCGTGGCTCGTGTAGCGCGCGAGTACGCTTTGCAAAAATTCGACCGAGAAAGTAGCCGCATAGAGTTCGTTCCCGTGATGGGTTCCGACCACTAAGTATCCCGCTTTCGTGGGATCCATTTTGGTGGGCGTTAGACTAATGCGCATCGCATAGATGTCTACGCCGTCGTCGTTTTGCCCGATACTATACACCGAAGCAAACTGCGGGAATTGGGTTTGCAACTGGTTCATCTTATCTACAACATCTTTGTAACGGCCGGTGGGAGACGCGGCGATTGCTGTCCCCCCGATCAATAGACAGAGCAATAGGTGGAATGCCTTCATGGTCTCCCCTTCGAGTGCCGACGAAGCAGGAATCGCTGCGTCGTGAGCTTGTTGGTTTTGGTAAAAATACTAATGGGGCTGACTTTTCGAGCGCTCTACATAAGAGCCACGCGTAATGTCAGTATGGAAACTATTGTACGTTAGGTTTGGGGCGGTGCTAGAAACAACAAACAAAAGTGTTAACAAACTTCACAACTGCCCTACGAGCGATTATCATCAGTCTCTTAAGTCTTAACTCTAAAATGCTTTAAAGGAGAATTTATGGCGGCCAAAGGCAAATATGAAACGCTCGTTGTCCAATCCAAAGTGAAGAACCTCATCAAAAAAGCGAAGATGAAATGTTCTTCTGATGTCATCACGGCCTTGAACGGCGTGATCGCGAATCATCTTGCGAAGGGTTGCGAGCGAGCCAAAGCGAACGGAAGAAAGACTCTCCGCGCCGCCGATCTGTAGCATTTAGGTAACTATTCAGGTGCCACGGATCCCAAAGTTAAGAGCATCGTTCAAAAGCCGTTGATATCGAGGAATGCCCGAGCACGGGAGCGGAGTTTACACGTCAGTAAATGAGCACCCGAGCACAGGGGATGACGAAGAGAGCGACGGCTTATGGACGATGCCGTTGTCGGAGCTGAATAATTACGAATTTAGTTTGATGAAGGGGGAGAAGTTCGCTCCCCCTCAAGAACTCTTATCCGAAAGTTAATTCTTCTTCGCTTTCACCGCTAGCTCAGGAACTTCCCCATCTAGCTTTTCTTCTTTTTCTCGAAGCTTATCCTCTTGATGTAGATAATTGGCGAGCAGTGTTTGAATTCTTTGTGCCGACTCTCGGCTTACGAGACGGTCGGGAAGCGCTTCATAGAGCAACCAAGAGCTCACAACTATCTTTCCATAAGCCCCAATCCAAATCCGATTCGGTTCATTCTCAGCCGGGAAAACTCGCATCACCGCTCTTACGGATTCAATGACGGAATCTCCCTCTATGTTGGGAAGGGCGGTGCCATCCAAAACGAAATACTTCTTCTTTTCGATGGGAGTGACTTTAAATTTCCTGGAGCCGGTGTACTTAAAGATAGGGACTTCGAGTCGAAAGTTGAAATTAAGAACCTGATCGTCAGCGGGGTCAACATTCGCACTGAGAATCCTAAAGAGAAAATCGGATCCGGAGGAGTTGGTGTTGATATTTTCCAGCGCCCAATCAGGGATCTTACTTATTTTAGAGAGAATGCGGGGAACGTACTTGAAGCTTCCCTCCGCCGATAGCACCGTCTGCAGTTCAAGCGTTCTATTCCCGACCCGCCGAAGGGAACGCCGTAAGTAATCTTTACGCCCGTCGATGACCTTTTTCA
>JBBQIT010000190.1:0-7818 GCA_038325205.1 Bdellovibrionota bacterium | reverse complement strand
TTTGGTAGTCGGGACTGGCGGGTCCGGTTTCGTTAATTGAATGGCGGCGTCTTTGCCACATCCGGAAGCAAGAATAAGCATGAGGGACGAAAAAACAAAGAGTTGGGAAAGACGCTTGCCCGCGCATCGGAACGACAACATTTTAAAACCCCCGCCTAGATAAATAGGTTGCGATTATAACGCTTAGCGTCCAATTTTTCAATGAGGAACCAAAGATTTATGAGGTGCCGATTTTTGTCAGCCTAGAAGGGCCGTCTAGGGGGATTCTCTTCTATACGAACTGGAGAAATTCTCAGTCCCGTGGCCGAGAAAGAGAAGTCCGTTAAGGATACGAACGGGAACTCCCACTCTCATTTGCCCCTTTTGCTCTTCCCAACTGACCCCATCTTTAGTCCCGGGGACAACGGGATACTCTTCGCGCAGTCCTTTAGTGAGCATGAACAGTTTGGGATCTAGTTCCGCCTTAAACAAAATCAAGCTTCGGCTAATCGCGGACGCTTCGAGAGTATAACTGCCGGATCGAATCATCTCTTTTTCTATCGAATTTTCACACGCGGAATTTGGATAGTATTGTATGCGGTACTCGAATCGTCCTGGTTCAATAATGATTTGATACCGCAAGAACTTTTGCTCACTCTCCTCCCAATCACAACTGCTGCCGATCCAGTGTCCTGGGAGATTCATCGCCACAGCGTTGAGAAAATGATTTTCTATTGCAGGCTTTGGAGCGCTGTCAGGTTTCTGAAGCGGATCGCTCCCACAACTTACTAAGAGGAGAATAAAAATTCCTAGGAGTTTCATTTTGGCGCTCCCACCGGAATTCGATCGTTTTTGATACTTTCGATTAGCTCCTCAGGAGACATTTTGGGAACGCCGTGAATGGTGAGATTTGCCGGACTTAAGAAGACTTCCTGCTGTGGAGAAATGAAAAAATAGATGCCTGTTAATTTTTTGGTCCGAAGATAGTTTTCTACGACAGCGGCGTTTTCACTCAATGCCTTTACGTGAGCAAACGGCGCACACGATTCCATCACTAAGGGAGCGGAATTATCGAGAACCACACTGATTCTAACGTAAGGGCCCCTTCGTTCCCCTTCAGGTGTATTAATTTTCGCAAGCTTTGACCTCAACTCCCCAATTTCGCTTGAGAACGAATGAAATCGGTTCATTTCCCCCGAAGTCTCCTGGGCTTTTATGACTCTCGCCTGGGAATAGTCTTGTTCCGAAATAAAGCGGCCCCACGTGCGTTCGGGAGGAAATTCCGTTCCTCTTCCTCGATAGCCGAACAGAGCCCGCTTGGGATGGCGAGCGGAACCTTGGTGGATCGCTTTCATTCCCGCAGGCTCATTGGCGAGATGATAGATCTGAAAGTCTGGACTCAAGTAAAGTTGATCTACCCCAACAGAATAGACACCGTCCCACCCCAACGGCAGAAACCAGGGCGGAAAAAAATTGGCTTTTTCGGTATCAATACTTATATGGACAGATTCCGACACCGTGAGGTCGTTTGGCAGAAAAGTTCCTCCGGAGGCATCTCGTAGTGAAGCATACAGATGATAGTTCCCTCGGTTAATCACACGGGCTTGGATCCGCCCGGACTTCCCCCCTTTGCCGGCGGGACGAATCACCTCTCCCGCTTCATTTTTTTGCTCGGGAGAGCCTGTCTCACCATCGGCAAATAAGAAAAGCACTCCGGTCATATCACGGGCTCCTACAGTGATAGGATGAGCATCTGCGCCGTCAGCCCTTTTTGGAATCGAGATGGGGGAAGTGTTTATCAGAGCGGAGCCTTCGGCGATCAAAGTTTTTGCCGTAATGAAAATGGGGATCGCCCTCTCAATACGATTGATCACTACTCGGCCATAACCTTCAAGAGTGAGTTCGGTGAGCGTGCTATCTTTGATTTCATCCGAGTGAAAATCTCTAGGGACAGTTACCGTGACCGGAGGGAAATGTTTTGGATCCGCCCCTTCGATGGAATAGGAATACGTTTCTCCTTCGGTAACTTCTTTATCGAAGAAACGCCCCATCGGCGCTTCGAAGCGAGTTAGATTTTCAAGGCTTACCCCAACTCTTTGCCGTTGAAGGTGGGTTCCTAAACGTGTGAGAGAGTTCCATTGGATAGCGACTTGATAATGGTGAAGCTTATTCAACGGCTCTGCTCTGGCCTCAAAGACTCCAGAGGTAGGACCATTCGCCGC
Source organism: Bdellovibrionota bacterium (assembly GCA_038325205.1). GTDB lineage: Bacteria > Bdellovibrionota > FAC87 > UBA2466 > UBA2466 > JBBQIT01. Next base: position 5,617 of record JBBQIT010000190.1, on the reverse strand, counting down.
GGGCCCGCCCTCATCGGTTTTCTCGCAGCCGACCACAAAAACAAAAGCGAAGAGGAGAAAAAACAGTTTCATCGCTTCACCGTCAAAGTGTCATTACCCAGCTGCTCGAGAAGGCGAGAAGGCTCTGCCGCGACTTCTTGGGGAATGAGTAGCCGCCGCTCTTCAATTTTGAAATCGCTTCCTTTCTCGAGAGCGACAGTAACTTCGTTCAGCTCATGACGCTTTAAGTAACCTTCGAGTACGAGAGGTTTTTTGGAGAGCGCTTCCAAGAAAGCCGTTAGTGAATCGTCCACTTTCTCCAAGGTAGGAGGGAGCGTGAGCGCTAATGTCACGTTAACGCTTAAGGCGTGCTTTAGCTTTCCGTAAGCTGCGATCACGCCGATAAGCGAACGAAATGTCTTGCGATAAGTTTCTATCGCTTTAGCAGGGAGGCGCGGTATCCAAGGAAGGCGTTCTCCGACGAGGATACTAGTGTGAGAAAGGCTAAATCCTTTCTCTCTCACGTTTTCGCGGAGTCGCGTCGTTAATGCTCCCGAAGGTTCTTCGATGAGATCGTAGGCAAGTCCTTCGGGAGTTAACAGCATCGTCGGCACGGCCTGATAAACCCCTTCGACTCCTAACGGAAGTCTCTCCCGCTCCACCGTAAAAGGTGTCTCTTTTCCTATTGAGATCTGAACGGGTTTTAGGGGAGCCAAACGATCTTTTTCGAAACCTTCTGTCCCCAAATACTTTCCATTTAAGGCCTGCTTCCAAGTGATTCGCAAAGCATCCAAAGAGGGCTCTTCGATCTTGATGTCGATCGCACCCGAGGCGCCACCTGCAGTGTCCCCCTTGCCGCCATCTTGCCCAAAGTTTCTTATCCCTATAGTGCCGCGTATCCTCTTCGCCCGGATAAAAACGTCACGCCCCGGAATTCCGTTAACACCGTCTGGCGCTTTCCTATTTCCAAAAAGCGGAGTTCCTCCGGCATCGATCCAACCATCGAAAGGCTTTCCGTCTTTATCGGTGAAGGGCACCGAGACTATCTCGTCTACTTCTACGTGAATGGGTTCATGCGTGAACCACTGTCCTATAAAAAGGCGATGGTAACCAGTTACCGTTCCCGCTTGATAGGACTGTGCTAGCGATGCGACGTAGTCGATCGGAATTCGAATTTTGGCGCGGGGAAGTAAAGGCGCTTCCTTCACAAAATACTCGTAAGTCTCGCCAGCGATGATATCCGTGTCTTCGAAGTCATAATCTACGGCTTGGAGTTTCAAGACTTCCTTGGGCTGACTTCCTGATTCCGTTCGAACCACCGAGCTGCCTAATTGGTTCGTTCCCTTCCACTTAAGAATCACTGAATAAGCATTGGGTTTTTCGAGCGCTTTGAATTCGGCAGTCAGTACGCCCACAGGTTGGGGAGGGGGAACGGGAGTAAGAGTTGAGATTTTAGACTCACAACCGGAAAGCCAGATGGCGGTAAACATCAGAAACAATGAGGCTTTTGTAAACATGCGCTCCCGCAATGAAAAGAAAACCAATAGACCAAATAATGCAACGCGTCAACGGAACAGATAGTCGATGAAAATTGGAATATCGAAGCGACAAGATTATGATTGTTCTATGAAAACTCTCGTTTCGTTCGTTCTGCTTCTTGTCGTCTTTCCGCTGGTTTCCGTCGCGAGTTCTGATCCGAAACTAACCGCCCTTTTAGATACGGGGAAAGCACAAGCGGTCAGCTGCGAGGCGTTTCGAAATCACATGAAGGAGTTTCAAAAGAAAGAGAGTGCTGAGGGGCTCATCAAGGACAAAGGAGCCGCTTTGAAAGCTTTAGCTCAAATCGAAAAATTTCAGTCCAATGAGCCAACGTATGAAGCCAGTGTCGCCCTTCTTTTTAAGAAAGGACGATCCCTTCGCGAGGACGACTTTTCCATATTCTGGGATTCAAAGATTTGTAATTCGGGACCTTCTGCTTATTCCGGATTGAATCGCATTATTAGAAGCGCTTCGTTACTTAGTTTTTCTGCCGAAGAGAACCAACAATTAACCAAAATTGCTTTGAAGGAGATCGATCTTCGGTCGAAAGATCCGGGAACGATCATTCGTCTCTTATTAGACTTAGGCCTCCTTAAGTCACTAGTAGACGCCAAATTAATTGTAGGAAATTCTGAGATCTTGAGTGCACTTTCGGGAGTGGAGATGAAAGCGCAAGCGATCCGAAAAGAGATGGGGGCTCGGGAAAGTGAAGATGATAAAAAGCTTCTCGAAGAACTAAAAGGGAAATCGTTTAGTTCTCTACCGTCTTCGTTGCGACACAAACTAATGGCAAACTTTCAAATCGAAGTGATGAAGCTCGAGCCTTTGCGAAAAGAGCTCCGATCGCTTCAACCCCAAAATTCGCTCTAAAAAAATTACTTCTTGGTGTGCGAGGGAATGAAGGGCAATTTTTGGACGTTGGCTGAGATGAGTGACTCTCGAACCTCAACGTGAAATTTCGTTTCGTTCGCGAACTCTTTTTTTACGAACCCCATCGCAATCGGAGTGTTGAGATGCGGGCTATGAGTTCCCGAAGTAATGACGCCTATCTGGTTTCGGTTGCTATCGACAATTCGATACCCTTGTCGTGCGATTCTGCGATCCTGAATCACTAAAGCTTTTAACTTTTGATGAGGCCCTTCGGCGGCTTGTTTCTTGAGAGCTGGCTGTCCTACAAAGGGAATCGCGCGATCTAATTTCACGACCCAACCAAGGTTGGCTTCTAGAGGCGAAATCTCTGGGCTCAATTCATGACCGTGAAGGGGATACCCCATCTCTAGACGAAGGGTATCTCTCGATCCTAAGCCGCAAGGGATTAGGCCGTCTTTACGCCCAAGTTCCAATAGTTTTTCCCAAATGTCGGCCGCATGCTCAGCCTTTACGTAAAGTTCGAATCCGTCTTCTCCCGTATATCCCGTGCGAGAAAGATAACAGGGCTTCTCAAATACTTTCGTTTCAACGGCCCAATAATATTTAAGCGCTGAAGTTACCGCGGCCGGGACGGTGCGAGCTAAGATGGCTTCTGCTTTGGGCCCTTGCAGCGCTATGAGTCCCGTCGCATCGCTTTCGTCTTCCAAAGTAACATTGGAAGAGAGGTGAGACTTCATCCATTGAAAATCCGCAGCGCGATTGGAAGCATTGACGCAAATATAGGTCCAGTCCTCGCCACGGCGGTAGACGACTAAGTCATCAATGACCCCGCCTCGCTCATTGCACAACATGTTGTATTGCGCTTGGCCGATTCCTAGTTTGGTGAGGTCGTTAGTGACCAACTTCATCACGGCTTCGAGAGAGTTTTTTCCGTGAACCGAAAATTGTCCCATGTGGCTGACATCAAAAAGGCCGCAGTTCGTACGAACGGCTTTGGTTTCTTCGAGAAGTCCTGAGTACTGCACCGGCATGTCGTAGCCGGCGAAAGGAACCATTCTCGCTCCAAGTTGTAGATGGCACCGGTGAAGAGGCGTTTTGTGTAGTGTTTCAGTCGTCATGGTAATCCTGCAAATCTTCTTTGGGACAATCGGCTCATGAATGGGAAGAGGGTAACCTAGGAATCTTTGAAAGAAAAGCTTCGCTCGGGGAACGGCAGGCCAAGCGTAGCTTCCTGGCTCCCGCACTGAGTAGAAGCGTAAAAATAATCGTTCTGAAAGTTAGAGCAATACACTTCGGTTTAATTCACTTTCGAGAACATCACCTTGGCCTTTAAATAGTCCTTAGAGCGCGGCCCGGATCTTTTATTCCTCGGACCAAAGGCTCTGGACCGCATAGCAATGGGGTGAGGTATGCCGTCCGTAAATTCACAATCTAGTTATCCAACGCCACTTAGAAATTGGGAGACCTTCAGCTGGATCCGAAGCAAACCGGTCCAAGATGGCTCGCTAAATGGTTTGGCGTTTCCAGAAGCTTTGGTTCCTTTGTCCCAACATCCAAAAATTATCGCGGCTGGGTTCAAAGATAAGATTCTGGCTTATCGGCTACTATCTCATTTGCATTTCACTTCAATTTTGGAATTGAATCACGTCAATCCGGTGTGCGCGCGTTTGGCTCGAGGGGCGGGAAGAGTAGAGCTTTCTTTGGCGGAGAGAAACGACGCCCTGAGAATCTATTGCGACGAAGGCGGCCACGCTCTCTTCGTGGAGCTTTTGGCGACAAAGATCGAAGCTCATTATGGGGTAGATCGGAATTTGCTAGGGCGGCCAGAGTTTGATCTCAAAATGGAGAAGATCTTAAGCCTTGCCGAGAGTGAAGCTGAGGCCCAAGTGCTGCAAGAATTTTTCGTAACGGTCTCAGAAACGTTGGTAACCAAAATACTGCGAGATATTCCTTATGCCCCTGGAGTCGCTCCGGCGGTTAAGTCCGTCATCGGAGATCACGCCGCGGATGAAGCGTGTCACAGCGTATTCTTTCGTTGGTACTTTCCTCGACTGTGGAACTCATTGTCAGCTGCCGAACGACCTGTCATCGGCAGAAGACTGCCCGATTTCATTTGGGCCTTTCTGGCTCCGGATGCTGATGTCGATAGACGCGTGTTACAAGGGCTTGGCTTTGGAGCGTCTGAAATCGAAGAGATGCTGGAGGACGTTTATCCGACTTCCGTTGTTTCTGAATCCGTTCGTCAGGCGGCGGCCCCGACTTTAGAAATGATGCGATCCGCAGCCGTGTGGGAAGGTCTGGAAGTCTACGACAGCTTTGCAAAGCAGAACTTAATTCGGTAAGAGGCAGGCATGAAACGAGCCCTAAGAATCCGTCACAACGCGTTTGAAGACGCAGGAAGTTTATCCGAGGTATTAAGTTCGCGCGGTTACGAAACGATGTACCTCGAAGCAGGAATGACCCCTCTGGATTTTGATCCTACTGGGCCCGATCTGCTCGTATCGCTGGGCGGCCCTATTTCGGTGAACGATGGAGGGGATTTTCCCTTCATCAGGGACGAGCTTGCGATCCTAAGCGCCCGCATGCAAGCCGACAGACCAACGCTTGGAATTTGTTTAGGAGCGCAGTTGATGGCGAAGGCTCTGGGATATCAAGTGTATGCAGGGAAGGCGAAAGAGATCGGATGGTCTTCCTTAGCTCTTTCGGAAGAGGGAATGTCGTCACCGCTACGTTTCGTCGGAGACGCCCCTGTGCTGCATTGGCATGGAGAGACTTTCGATATTCCTGAGGGCGCGATTCGCTTGGCCTCGACGAGCGTTTGCCAGAACCAAGCGTTTCAAAGGGGCAAAGCATTGGGCCTACAGTTCCATCTCGAAGCCACGGCTAGTGGGCTCGAGCGATGGTTCATAGGTCACATAGGAGAAATCCACGCGACCGCGGGCGTGACGGTGCCAGCACTTAGAGCGGACACGCAAAAGTTTGCGAGCACACTAGGTGATCGTGCCACGCGGGTTTTTCACGCGTGGTTAGATGGCGTCGAATAGAAAGCGTTTGATTATCAGCTGGCAACTGCTGCGGGCTCAGCTGCCTTCTCAGGCTTCGCAGGAGCAGCAGGCTTTGCGACTTCAACACCTTTTACATAGTAATTCTGGAAGTGGTCTTCACAGTAACCATGTCGATTCATCGTCATCGGTTTGAAGCAGCTAGTGTCTTTGCAGGTTTTATATCG
>JBBQIT010000189.1:0-7844 GCA_038325205.1 Bdellovibrionota bacterium | reverse complement strand
TTCCACCAAGTTTTCGACATTGCCTGCTTCGACCTCGTTGGCGTCATCGGCAAAGAGAAGAGTCGTGCAAAGTAAGAGGGAGCCAAGAAGATAAACGAGTCGCATATGTGGATTATAGGCTAGCAGAGGTTAGTTTACACTTCGCTCGTAACCGAATTCTCGTCGACGTCCCACCCCGGCTGCCCAAACTCGATAGCCGGCAGGCGCTTCGGTCAAACGCCGGGCGTGCCGTTCGAGCACCGCTACGGCAGCACTGTTGATGATGTCGAGATTGCCGGCGTAAGTGGGAAGATAGTCGCCTCTTCCTTTTACACATACCCGAATAAAAACTTTTCCGTCTTCTAAGCTAGGCCCTACCACCACTTCGTAACCGGGAACGTAGGCCTTTACCTTTTCGACCACTTCAACCACAGCGGCGGAAAGACGCACCAAATCAGGCTTTCCGACTCGGGCGAGGATAGTGGTCTGCATCAATTCGCAGGAAGCCGCCGGATTCAGATCAAAACTTGCTCGAGCTTTGGCCACTCCCGAGAACTGGATAATTCCCTTTTCAGTAGTGTGGGTATCTTCTTCCAAATTCGTATGCGTGGCAGGCCCAGCGCTCTTAGAAGCAATACTCGTAATGAGCTCGATCTCTTCCACCTCACCTTGAGTGGCCGTAATAGCGCAGGCTAAGGGAATTCCAGCTTGGCCGCCACAGGTGACTAAATTGATATTGGAGTGGTTCAAGCAGTCATCAATGTTGATCGCGGGAATGACCATCTGTCCCACCTGTGCCGGAGTCAGATCTACGGTGATCTTGCCGAGGCGACGAAGTACAGGTTCGTGGATCTGATGGCCATCGGCACAGGTAGCGTCACAAACGATATCGAACTGATCTGGGTTGGCTTCCAACCAATCTATGCCCTTGGTCGAGAGCGAAACCCCCATTGCCTTAGCTCTGGCTAAGCCTAAAGACGATTCGGTACGCCCGACAAACGCCGTGCACTCGAGAAACGGGGAGCGAGTGATTTTAATGAGAAGATCGGTGCCGATGTTGCCGCTGCCCAGAATGGCAACTTTTAATCGTGTAGGCGACTTATTCAATTTTTCTCTCCAGTCCTTAATTTTTAGACCCTCTACGGCGAAGGGTCAAGCCAGGGAGCAAATAGTTCCTGCGAAAATAAGTGCCTCATCCACTTAATTTACTAGATATTACGGAAGGTTATGGAATATACCTACCTTCTGAGGCCGTCTCTTTTCCAGAGCCTCGTCGATTACCGAAGCTCGTGGACGCGGGCGGGGAACTGCGAGTACACTGAGATTTCGATGAAGATACCTATCCTTGACCTCTCTACCGAGATTAAGTCCCAATGGACCGAGCTCAACGACGCCATCCAAAAGGTGCTGTTGTCAGGACGCTTTATTGTTGGGGAAAATGTGGTCGCTTTTGAGAAAGAGACCGCAAGCTATCTCGGCGTGAAACATGCGGTCGGATTAAACTCCGGCACGGACGCTTTGGTTCTTGGGTTACGCGCCCTTGGCGTCGGACCTGGCGACGAGGTCATTACCACTTCTTTTACTTTTTTTGCTACTAGCGAGGCCATCAGCCTTCTTGGAGCGACTCCCGTTTTTGCTGAGATCGACCCCATCACTTTCAATATTGATGTCGCTCAGATTGAGAAAAAGATTACGAGCCGCACTAAAGCGATCCTGCCGGTCCATCTTTTTGGACTTTCGGCAGATATGACACCTCTCTTAGAAATTGCTAAAAAGCATAAGCTCTTGGTCTTAGAAGACGTGGCTCAAGCCTTTGGCGGCGAACATCAGGGAAAAAAATTGGGTAGCCTAGGCGACGGAGGAACTTTTTCCTTTTTCCCCACCAAAAACTTAGGCGCTTTCGGAGATGGTGGACTTTTTGTCACGAACAATGACGCTTTGGCTGAAAAAGTGCGCATGCTCAGAGTTCATGGATCCAAAAAGCGATATCACCATGAAATGCTGGGATATACTTCGCGATTAGATGAACTGCAGGCTGCGATCTTACGAGTAAAACTCCCTCGTATTGACGAGTACAATCGTTTACGACGACAAGTAGCCGGCCGCTATCGCGAGATGCTTCAAGGAATGTCTCACGTAACATTACCTTCACAAGCTCCAGAAAAAAGTCACGTTTACCATCAATTTACCGTCCGTATTACGAACGGACAAAGAGACGAAGTTCACCAGAAGTTAGCGGAAATGGGAATTGATACCATGATCTATTATCCCATCCCCGTTCACCGGCTGGAAGTTTATGGAAATCAATTTCCCCCGCTTCCCCTAACAGAGAAAGCGGCCACCGAAGTTCTCTCGCTTCCAATTTGGCCCGACATTACTTCGGATATTCAGTTTCAAGTAGCAAAAGCTATTCGATCCCTCATAGCTTAACGGGCGGGAGGCTCACCGTGTGCGGCATCATCGGTTATATTGGCAGTGAAAACCCAAAGAATGTTCTCTTGGATGGACTAAAGCGGCTCGAATATCGCGGATACGATTCCGCAGGTATCGCCGTCCTCGAAAAAGACCACGTTGAAGTCTATCGGGCCGAAGGTCGGATTTCTAACTTAGAAAAAAAATTAGATGGTCACAATTTTATTGGATCGACCGGGATCGGCCATACTCGTTGGGCTACTCATGGAGCTCCCACCGAGGTCAACGCACACCCGCACCGAGTAGGAGCCATCACTTTAGTCCATAATGGAATTATCGAAAATTACGCCGATCACAAAGAAGCGCTTCAGATCATGGGCCGAGAGATCAAGAGTGAAACCGACTCTGAAATCGTAGCTCACCTTTTCGATTTAGAAATCCAAGCAGGGAGAAATCTTGAGCAGGCCATTCTTAACGTATTGCCTCGGCTCAGAGGCTCTTATGCTTTTGTAGTGATGAACGATAGGGAACCAGGCCTGCTCGCCGGAATTCGCAACGGGGCGCCGCTACTCGTAGGGATCGGTAAAGAAGCTTCCTATTTAGCATCAGACGTCCAAGCAATCCTAAACCGAACGAACAAGATCATTTATCTTCTCGATCGACAGTTCGCTCTCTGCAAAAAAGATTCGGTGGTGATCAAGACCATCGAAGGAAAAACGGTAACCCCGGAAATTAAGACCATCGACTGGACTCCAGACCAGATGGAAAAGCTTGGTTATCGTCACTACATGCTGAAGGAGATTCACGAACAATCTCAAGCGGCGGCAAACACCATCGAAGGTAACATTGACTCGGGTCACGGCATTATCTCGCTCGCCGAGCTGACACTTTCGCCTGATGAACTTAAGAAGTTTAAACGTATTTCCATTGTCGCTTGCGGAACCGCAAGACACGCTGGGCTGGTAGGGAAATATTACATCGAGCGCTTTGCGGGGCTTGCGGTGGATGTCGATTTTGCTTCTGAGTTTCGTTACCGAAACCCCATTCTAGACAAAGAGACGTTGCTAGTTACGATTTCCCAATCGGGAGAAACCGCAGACACTTTGGCAGCACTCCGTGAAGGAAAGCGAAAAGGCATTCGGACCCTTTCTATCTGTAACGTGAGAGAAAGCACTTTGGCGCGCGAATCCGACGTCGTCCTTTATACCGATGCCGGACCAGAGATTGGCGTCGCTTCCACCAAAGCTTTTACCACTCAGCTCGTGGTTTTGCAGATGCTGGCCATTCAACTTGGGTTTCTCAATGGGCACTTAAGCGAAGCGCAAGCGAAAGAGTTGACCGATGATCTTCGTCGGCTTCCCTTACTCATCGACAAAGCTTTAGAAGCCGAAAAAGCTATTGAAGCGATTGCCCTTGAATACCATCCCGACACTTTCTTCTTCTACATGGCCAGAGGAGTGAACTACCCCATCGCGATGGAAGGCGCGCTGAAGCTAAAAGAGATTAGTTATCTCCTTGCGGAAGGTTATCCTGCCGGAGAGCTGAAACACGGACCCATTGCTTTAGTAGACCGGCGAACGGTCATTATTTCGCTGGCCCCTCTGGATCACGCGAGCCAACATATGAACATGGTGGCATCGGAAGATGCCAACGACCAACATCAGGTGCTCTACGAAAAACAGATGAGCAACTTGCAAGAAGTCATGGCTCGAGGGGGCAAGATCATTTCGGTAGGCTCGGAGCCCGACCAAAAGTTAAAAACCGTCTCAAGGTCGGTGATTAAGATACCTTCGGCCAGCTGGGCTCACAACCCGATCCTACTCAGCATTCCGATGCAACTTTTAGCTTATTACATCGCTTCTTTTCGAGGCACCGACGTGGATAAGCCAAGAAACCTAGCAAAAAGCGTCACAGTAGAATAAGAAATTAAGCATGGTTGAAATCAACTCTCAGACTCGCGCCAAACGAACACAGGCGCTTCGCGATGCCTTGAAAAGCCGAATCCTCGTTCTAGACGGAGCGATGGGAACGGCGATACAAGATAAGAACCTCACCGCGCAAGATTTTGGGGGACCTCAATACGAAGGTTGCAACGAAAACTTAATTCTTACCAAGCCCGAGGTTATCCAGAGTATTCACGAAGCTCATTTGGCTTCGGGATGCGACATCATCGAGACCAATACTTTTGGGGCGACTCCTTTAGTGCTGGATGAATATCAATTGGGCGCTAAGACTTACGAGATCAATGTCGAAGGGTGTAAAATCGCCCGCGCCGCTGCGGAAAAATACTCCACGACCGATAAAATGCGCTTTGTTGCAGGAGCGATTGGCCCCACCACCAAAGCCATTTCGGTGACGGGCGGAGTGACCTTTGACCAGCTCATTTTCCATTTCTACGAACAGGCCAAAGGGCTTTTCGATGGAGGTTCCGATTATCTCCTTATAGAAACCTGCCAAGACACTAGGAACGTGAAAGCCTGTCTTTTGGCGATTGAACAGCTTTTTGCAGAGAGAAAAGAGCGAATTCCCGTCGCCGTTTCCGGCACGATCGAGCCCATGGGGACGATGTTAGCTGGTCAAACGGTGGAGGCTTTGGTGGCGGCTCTCGAGCACTTTGACCTGCTGTATTTAGGCCTGAATTGCGCGACGGGCCCAGAGTTCATGACGGATCATATTCGGACCTTAGCGGCGATGTCGCCTTTCCTAGTCGCTTGCGTTCCCAATGCCGGACTGCCGGATGAAAATGGACACTATCTAGAAACTCCGGAAATGGTGTCGGCCGTGCTCACTCGATTTATCGATAACGGCTGGATCAATCTTATCGGGGGTTGCTGCGGAACTGTTTGCGCACACACCGCGGCCTACACCAAACTTGCCCAAGGCAAAAAGCCCCATGTTCCCAATCCGCCCGTTCGCTCCTGTCTCTCCGGCGTGGAGTATCTTGAAATTACCGACGAAATGCGCCCGTTGATCGTAGGAGAAAGAACCAACGTCATCGGTAGCAAAAAATTTAAGAAGCTTATCTGCGAAGAGAAATTTGACGATGCCGCAGAAGTCGCACGAGCCCAAGTAAAAAACGGCGCGCATCTTATCGATATCTGTCTGGCCAATCCCGATCGGGATGAATTCGCTGACATGGAGAAGTTCCTCGATATCGTGGTCAAAAAGACCAAAGCGCCGATAATGATCGATTCCACCGATGAGAAGGTGATTGCGATGTCACTGACCTACTGTCAGGGAAAATCGATCATCAACTCGATCAACTTGGAAGACGGCGAAGAACGCTTTGAGAAGGTAGTTCCTTTAGCCAAAAAGTTTGGCGCCGCTTTGGTGGTGGGTACCATCGATGAAGATCCTAACCAGGGAATGGGCGTTACCCGACAACGAAAGCTTGAAATCGCAGAACGGTCCTACGACTTACTTACCAATAAGTACGGAATAGCACCTTCGGACATCTATTGGGATCCTCTGGTATTCCCCTGCGGAACCGGCGACGTCCAATATATCGGTTCTGCCGTAGAGACCATCGAAGGCATTCGCTTAATCAAAACGAAGTTTCCTCTCACCAAAACGGTTTTAGGAATTTCCAACGTCAGTTTCGGTCTCCCTACAGCAGGTCGCGAAGTATTAAATTCGGTTTTCTTGTACCACTGTGTTCAGGCCGGACTGGATTTAGCTATCGTAAGTTCTGAAAAACTCGAACGGTACGCCAGCATTCCCGAAGAGGACAAAAGGCTCGCCGACGAGTTGCTCTACAACCTCAATCCCGACGCTATTGCCAATTTCGCAGCTCACTTTCGAACCAGAAAAGCGCAGGTTAAAAAAGACAAAGCGCTCATTCCCCTCGATGACCGCCTTGCCGGATATATTGTCGAAGGCTCGAAAGATGGCCTCACCGCAGACTTAGATGAAGCGCTAAAGACTCGACGTCCGTTAGAAATCATCAATGGCCCGCTGATGAAGGGAATGGACGAGGTCGGAAGGCTATTTAATCAAAACAAGCTTATCGTTGCCGAAGTGTTGCAATCGGCAGAAGCCATGAAAGCTTCTGTGGCTCATTTGGAGCCTTTCATGGAAAAGAACGAAAGTAGCACTCGCGGCAAAGTACTGCTCGCTACCGTTAAGGGTGACGTTCACGACATCGGTAAAAACTTAGTAGAGATCATTTTATCTAACAACGGATTCCACGTGGTGAACCTGGGCATCAAAGTCCCCCCCGAAGAGCTGATTCGCGCGATTGCGGAGCATAAGCCCAATATCATTGGTCTCTCAGGGTTACTTGTGAAAAGTGCCCAACAGATGGTGATCACGGCCGATGATTTTGCTAAAGCCGGCATCACTACTCCTATCTTGGTCGGAGGCGCAGCCCTCTCCTCAAATTTTGTGGACCGTCAGATCGCTAAAGCCTATGCGACAGGAACGGTAGCGTACGCCTCCGATGCGATGTCTGGTTTAGATCTCGCGAAAACGATCGTCGATCCGACTCAATTTGAAGCGCTGAAGACGCAACTCACCGAGAGACGCGCTAAGCTTGCTGCGGCTCCGGTGCCGGTCGCCGCTATAAAAGCAGATAACACTCCTGATGTGAGATCGCCTCAAGTTCCCGTTTTAGAGGATATTCCAAAACCTCAAGATTATGACCGCCATCTTTGGATCGATTCACCTAAGATCGAACAGATTTGGCCCTTCATCAATCCAATGATGTTGTACGGTCGCCACTTAGGAATCCATGGAAACGTTGTCAAACTTCTGACCCAGGCGTTGAACGATCGAAGTGCTTTGTTAAAAATTCGCGAAAGCGACCCCAAAGCTTATGCGATCTGGGAAACGGTCGAAGAATTAAAAGAAACATATCGAAATACGCCTTACATGCGACCGGCGGGAGTGTGGCAATTTTTCCGAGCACAATCGGAAGTGAATAAGCTTCACCTGTTTGGTGGAAAGCCCATGCCGGGCGAAAAGCCCTGCGCCACTTTCGATTTCCCTAGGCAAACCAAAGATGCCAAGCTTTGCCTGGCCGACTATGTACACCCCGACAAATCGAAAGAAGACAACGTGGGAATGTTCGTGGTTTCGGTCGGACAGGGAATTCGAGCGCTCTCCGAAGACTTTAAGAATCGTGGAGAATATTTAAAATCGCACGTGATCCAAGCGATTGCTCTAGAGTCTGCCGAAGCCTATGCCGAATTTTTGCACTCTCAAATGCGTCGTATCTGGGGTTTCCCCGACAAAGCCGAAATCACCATGCTCGAGCGCTTTCAGGCAAAATACCATGGAAAGAGATATTCCTTTGGGTACCCAGCGTGCCCGAATCTTGCCGACCAACAAAAGCTTTTTCAGGTGTTAAAGCCTGAGGATATCGGTGTGAGATTGACGGAAGGCGACATGATGGAGCCTGAAGCTGCGGTTTCTGCGCTCGCGTTTCACTATCCAAAAGCGGCTTACTTTTCAGT
>JBBQIT010000188.1:0-7845 GCA_038325205.1 Bdellovibrionota bacterium | reverse complement strand
TAGTAGGTATGGGTTTGTCTTTTTTGGTGCACCCAAAGAACAAAATGAGAAAGGGAATCAAAATAAAAAGAAGCTTGTGACTCATATCCTTATCCTCTTAGCGCTTCGTACGGATCGAGACGGGCCGCCCGGATCGCCGGTAAAAGTCCAAACACCACACCGGTCAGCATTGAAAATCCAAGGGCCATCAAAATCGTAGAAATCGAAATCTCAGCTTTCCATTGGCCCATCATTTCGGCGACTCGTTGGCCAAAGAGAATGCCTACGCAGATTCCGAGGATTCCCCCCGCAAGACAGATAATCATCGCTTCCATGAGAAATTGAGCGAGGATATGGCCGTCATTGGCCCCGACTGCTTTTCTTAGGCCAATCTCTTTTTTCCTTTGAGAGACCGAAAGGAGCATGATGTTCATGATCCCAACTCCTCCCGTAAGCAGACTGATGAAGGCGAGACAAATTCCCACTAAGTTCTGTTTGCCCCAAATATTTTTCGTCCGCTCGATAGATTCTCTGGCATCACTGACGACAAGGCTTGTGGGGTAGCGTCGTTTCAGGAGAGTTAGGGCCTGCTCTTTTCCACGTGTCGCAAAATTTTCGTTCGCAAGGACTGCGGCTAGCGAAACACCCGACCGGTTTTCAGGTGAGAGAAGGCTCGCCGTTCGGTTAGGAATAAAAATCGAGCTATCTAAAGCGTTCCCTTTCGCTTTTACTACTCCGATCACTTCGAAGAGATGAGCATTGGGGCCGATAAAGACATGAACCAACTTCCCCATGGCGTTATCTTTGCCAAAAAGCTCCGCTTTAACTTCAGAACCCAAAACAGTTAAGAAAGCAGCGTGGTTATTTTCGAAATCATCGAAGAATCTGCCCGTCTGCAAAGTCATTCTGGTGGCGACCGAGTAGTTGGCTTCGATTCCCAAAATTTGCGTAGGTTTTACTTGGGAGTGAAAGCGAATGTTGGCGCCAGGCACCGACATCACTAAAGACAACGAACTAAAAGCATCCGCATATTTTTTTAGAAGGGCTCTATCCATTTCGTCGACTTGATGCCCACCTTCGGTACCCTGAACTACAACCACGTTGGTGCCGAGTTTTTCTAGCTCCGTGCGAATGAATCTTGCCGCCCCTTCGTTACTGCTCAAAGTAGCGATTACCGCTCCTGTACCAAATACCATCCCGAGCAGGGTAAGCGACGAGCGCAATTTGTTGATTCTAAGATTATAGAAGGCGAGGCGTATGAGTCCGAGTGATGAGATCATGCGATTAGTAGTCGCAATTCTATCATCTATAGGGCGTGAGGCTTCGCGTTAAAAGGAAGGTTGAAGGCGTGAAAAGGCGTAGCTGGGGCTAGGAGTTTAGCGCTCTAGCGAGTGAGCAGGAGTTAGTGTTGGATTTGGGCCGAATTACCCTTGTATTGGGCTTCTACTTGAACAATGCAGCCCTGAAGCTTCGCTTCAAAAGCTGGGTCGTAAAGGTTGGTACTACCGTTAATTCCCAACTTCTGCGCACATGTCGCGAAAGCAGGAGAATTAAAAGCGTTACTAAAAGTGTTATTCGGATTTTGACCGGAATCGACGGCGTTGGCCGTGCGACCCAAGAAGATCAGAAAAACGATTGTGAATATAAAGAGAGCTTTATGCATCATGGAAATACCTCGCATACGTACAACGTTCCACAGATGCTATCGATAATACGCTGCAAAAGTGTAGAAATTATGCTGATTGTGAAGGCCGATTGCCCTATGAATTCAGCCCCCTAGTTCATGATGGCTGACTCAGTTTTTAGAACGTTTGCCCGAAGTTCGCGAAGATGCCTGAGCCGTCTCTACCGAAGCCAACATCGATGCGGATCTTACTCACCCAATCCGGAGGCAAGCCAATGCGAAGGCCGATGCCGTAGCAAAGCTTGGGGTTGGTAAACTTGGTGTCGGTGGCATCGCCGAATCCCAAAGAGGTGGCTCCACTAAATAGTTTCCAGATCGGAAACCGAAGTTCGGTCTGTTGCAGGTAATACTGTTTTCCGCGAAACCGGTTGTCGCCATAGCCATTCATCTGATTGGCGCCGCCCAGAGCGTAGCGGTACATGTAGGAAGGCTCACCCAAGGAATATCCGCCCATGACGCGAAACGCGGCGATGGTTTCCGGAATCACATCGTCCAAAATCTCTTTGTACACAATAAAACTACCTTCGATCTGCCCCGAATCTTTGAGAGTGGCGAGTGTACTAAATTTGCTAGGCATGTAAGTCGCATCGACCGTAAATCGAAATCCATTTTGTGGATTTCTTACGCTGTCTCTAGTATCTACTTCCGCCGACATTCCCACCGCTCCGGAAGTTTCATCGGGAGCGCGTCGTGCAAAAGTCTCTCCTTTATGAGCTTCTTCCGTTCGTATTCTTAAGTCGGTGAAAACTCCCAAAGCAAAAATTTTACTCGTATGATAGACGAGCTTTAATTTGGAGCTGTTTTTAATTCCCCAAAGATGCGTGAAATCTTCCGGGCGAGTCTCTCCGCCTTCGCCGTAATACGGATCAAACCCTTTCGTAATTCCTGAATGGAACTGGTATTCCCAATCGTCGGAAAAACGATGGCTTAAATTAATGTGAAGCTGATAAACCTCTTTAAAGTTGAGATTGAAATCGGTCCCCAACGAAAGGCCTTCCGTTTCGTAAAAGAAGGCGCCTCCGAAAACAAATTTGAAGGTGGGGTCATATCCGACCACCGGAGCGATCGAGATCCCGCCCTTCTTACTATCCTCGACGACCGCAGAATTCGTTTGCGCGGTCGCTGTCGGGTCGCTCGCTAAAGCAGTGGAAGCGACTCCTCCCATTACCGAGAGTATCGTTAGTGAAGAAAACACTGAGGCAAAAAGAGTTTTGAATGTCATAGCAAAACAGTGTGGCTGCAAGCGACATGCCGCTCATCCATATGGCTCGGTTTCTCCCGATCGACGATTTCAGACATCAAAAACTGTTGCAATTTGTTACATTGTTACAAATCAGCCACCCGAAAAAGAGGAATTCCGATGCAACATGCGTTGTTTTTAATGGTCTTATTCGGTCGGGAAAGTTGGCAAACGCCTTGCAATAATTCTTTCACAGGTACGAACCCAAACAGCTTAGTTTTCATGACTCATTCAAAGGAGAAAATTATGAACAACCAACATGTAAAAAGTGCCGTCAATAACGTTAAGGGAAAGATCAAAGAAGAAGTCGGTCATGCCACGGGCAATGACAAACAAGCCGCTGAAGGCGTCGGAGATCAAATTAAAGCGAAAATCGAAAACGCCTATGGAGACGTTAAGGATGCCGTTAAAAAAGGCGTCGATAAGGTTCTCCATCACGAAAAACGCGCTTAGTTTTTAGTAGGAGGACAAGCTTATGCTTTGGACAATTTTTGTTATTCTCATGGTCATGTGGCTCTTAGGAATGGTGAGTTCCTATACCCTCGGTGGCTATGTACATGTTCTTTTAATCATCGCTGTGGTGGTCGCGGCCATCCAACTCATTCAAGGAAGACGCGGCGGCGGACTCGTCTAGATACGCTTCCTTGTGCGATGTGTTAGTTTGCTAGGGGTCGGCTACGGAGTTTTCGTAGCCGACTTTTTCATTTTCCCGCTCTTATCAACTGACCGGCGACTGTTAACACCTGTTTTGGCCGAAAACGCTGATCCTCCCTCTTTCTCGGGGATTCCCCTAGAATCAAACCCATAGCTTTAAATCGACAACCAGGAGACAGCAATGAGACCAGTCTTATTGTTTTTGGCCCTTGTTGGAATTTTAGCGAACGCCAATGCTGATCAGGTACTAACCCCCGGCGGATACGTTGACCGCTCCCAAATCTTTCAAATCGAGCCCGGACAAAGCGTTCTTGAAAGAGTGTTCCGGTATCAGGTTTTGGATGCCGATCGTAGAGTCGTAAAAAATATCCCGAAAAGAAAATCGAACCTCTTTCCCACCAGAGCCAACGGTTGGGTGAGTTACACGGGGTGGGAAAATAAGACGGGCAGCCCTATCACTTCTTTCACGACAACGTGGACAGTTCCCGAAGCGCCTAAAACGGATTCGGGACAAATCATTTACTACTTCAATGGCATTGAACCAAAAACCAGGGACGCTATCCTCCAACCCGTGCTTCAATGGGGGGAAAGTCCTGCGGGCGGGGGATCCTACTGGGCGGTCGCGAATTGGTATGTCACTTCGAGCGGTCAGGCTTTGCACTCGCCCGTGGTGCGCGTAGAGCCGGGAACGATACTTACTGGAGTGATGAAGCTAACTTCTCGAGGCGGAAAGTTTTCCTATACCAGCGAATTTCTGGGAATCGAAAACTCCTCGCTGCCTTTGGAAAATACGGCAGAACTGACGTGGGCAAACGAAACGCTCGAGGCCTACGGAACCGGACGTTGTTCCGATTATTCAGCGGCTAACGTAGCGTTTACCAACATTGGAATCGTGGCGGGCCTTGCCGAACCGAAGATCGATTGGGTGGCAAAAAACCAGGTCACTAACTGTGGTCACAAAGTAAGTGTGATCGATGATTCGGCCACAAGTGGAGAAGTCGATATCAACGTTTCGGCCCCTTAGGTGCCGTATCCTTGGTCCGATGCTCCCTAGAGTTGAAGGTGGGGCCATTGAATTTATTTGACAGGATTTTCTGTGTGTTTCGGCAATTCAGAAGGGGCAAACCCTTCTCTTTATAGAGGGCCTTATTACCCCGTGGGAGTAGGTTTGATTCCACGAAGGTGGGGCTTCGCCCGTCTAGACCTTCTTATTTTTTTTGGAGTCCTTTAAGGGGCTTTTATCCCTCGAAATTAGACTTTCAAAACCCATGGTAGAAAATCCTCTAGATGGAGGTACTTATGTTTCGAGAAGATCTATTGGCCCTTTCTTTATCCGATGAAGAGCTCCTGGGAAGACTGCGAAGGAACGCTAAAAGTGAAAGGCGAATCCAAGCCCAGTTTCTGGCTTACCTGGCCGTCGTTGAAAAGCGCAGGCTCTTTGCGCTTGAAGGCTATACTTCTCTCTTTGCCTTCGTTGTTCAGTCGTTGGGTTACTCGGAAGCTACCGCGCTGAAGCGGATTCAAGTGGCAAGAAAAGCGATTAGATTTCCCAGAATCTACGAGTGCCTTGTGGAAGCGCGGGTATCCCTTACGGGATTGTCGAAACTAAGTCCCTATCTGACCGAAGCTAACCACGAGCTCCTCCTCAATCAAAGTTCAGGAAAGTCGGTAACTGAGATAGAAAATATCATCGTGGCGCACTTTCCCAAAGCGGCGGTCAAAGATAGCGTTCGCAATCGGGTGACCCCCTTAAGCGTTGATCAAGTCCATGTGAATTTTAGCGCTTCCAAGGCTTTCGCGGAAAAGGTCAAAAAGGCCAAGGCCCTCTTGTCGCACAAATATCCTCAAGGAAGGTTGGAAGATATCTTTGGAGAAGCGCTGGACCTTCTCCTTCAGAAGCACGAGCCTAAAGAAAAGCGGAGTATTCGAAACACAACCGTAGCCAATCCCAATAACCGATATCTTCCTCAAGCCGTTCGTAACGAAGTCAGAAAACGAGATGGTGATAAATGTAGCTATATTTCTCCTGAAGGCCACGCTTGTGATGCAACCCACTTTTTAGAATTTGACCACGTCTTTCCCTGGGCTTTGGGGGGAGAACATGAATCGAGGAATGTAAGGCTGCTTTGCCGGACTCACAATCGGCTTTCTGCGGAAATCTTCTTTGGAAGTAAATGGATGGAGCAGGTTTCTAGTTCGCGCGCGAGAGATTCTTGGGAAGTACGTCGAGGTCGGAACCTTTGACGTGAACTCCGATGCGTTCTTTGTCTGAAGTCGCCCGCATTTGGCCATTGGCGCCAACGACTACGTTTTCTTTGTCTTTGCCACGTAATCGGGTGAGCGCTACGACAGAACCATCGGCTATCGCATTCTTAGAGAGAATCGTGGAATTGTCGTTGGCAAGAGTCACTAAAAACCATTTTTTCTGCTGTTCATCAAAATAGACATACTGAGATCCGGATGCTTTGGGATTTTTAGGATCTTTCGGTCCCTTTTGATTTGGCGATTTACCGGCAGCAAGCAGCAAAGAAGAAGGCTCTACTTGGAAAGCTCGTTTCTCCAGGATCATCTTCTCTAAACGCTTAAACTCTTCGACCCTTCTTTTTTCTAAGGTCCCGTCAGCTAAATTTCTTTTCACCATCGCAAAAATCATGATGACTAAAAAAGCCATGAGACCTTTTAAGATCCAAGCTAGCTTTTGGTGACGCTCATTCATGACATCGTTGAACTGGGTAAATCTAGTGGATAGCTTTTGAATCGCTCTGAAAGCTTTTCCCTGAGACTCATCGTCGGATTCGTTAGGGCCAAGCGCTCCGTTACTCGCTAAACCTCTTCTTGCAGAACCGTCTTCTGAGTTACCAGTTTGAAATCCTAAAGAGTTATCTCCGACTAATACTAAAGGATTCTTGTCCGAGCTGGTTGGACCGGCGGCGGTTCCTTTTTTAGCAGGAGCTTTCTTTCCTATTAGCTTTCCCTGAAAAAAGAATAAAGTCGTCTCTGATTCTTCCGGTCCGGATTGAGGCCCGGCTTTTACTAAAGCAGAAAAATCGCTAAGCGGCTTAGCCTCGGAACTTTCGTTCTTCTTTAAAGAAGCCCCATTAGCTCCGCTTCCGGGTAATGCCGTCGAAGCTCCATTTCCTTGGAGTACCACCACATCATTGCCGTAATCAGGCCCGTCCACTTTCTTGATAGCTCCGAGCGCTTGCAATTGTGCGGCGCTATTGGCGGCTGCTGTCGCTTCTTGAGATCCAAAATCTAATTGTGGTGCCGAAGGCTGCGCGATATTCACCGAAGGTAAATTGGAGCCGGAAGGCTTTGAAATTTGTGGGGAGGATCCGTTGCTACTATTAGAGGGCGCTGGCTGATTATCATTAGCCTGCGGCAACGCTCCCGCGATCGCCATCTGTTGTAAGGCATCATATTTGGGTGCGTTCGTTAAATCGTATTTCCCGCTCATCTTGTCTAATTGATACTTAAGATGGCTAGCCACCGCTTGGTTTGCGGCATTTTGGAGCTGGGCTTGTGCGCCGGCATCCATTAGATGGTTCGAGTTTAGAAAATTCTTCGCTTGGCCAAAACCCTCAGCGGCGTTGAGGGCGTTTCCGGGACTTCCATTTGCCTTCTGGAGTTCTGGCTTTTCCCCCGTTCCTGGTTGGGTGCCGGGCTTGCTGTCTGTATTACCCTTTCCAGGCCCGGGCAGCTCTGGCGGAGCGTCGTTGACCGGAATTTCCGTAGCTTGGCTGCCGGGCTCGCCGAGTGCTCCGATGCCTGCGAAAAGCAGAAAGAGGCCACAAACTACCAACGGAAATCTCCGCTTCGGGTTACCGTTGACTTTAAATGTTCGCGCTCTAATCGGATGCATAGTGACAATATTTGTATTCAATTGGAGTGCCATTTTTTGTCACTGTTTAATGGCAAGAATCGTATGTGATTCCAGGATCTTAGATAACTGCGCCGATTGTATCGATAGCCTTGGACTGCCTAGAAATTTTACGTCTTGAAAATGATGCGCCCAAGCAATTGATATAAATAGTGTTTTGTTAGTAAAACTTTGGGCGTTCCACTTTTTGACCTAAGTATATGAACTTCAATAATTTTATTAGTTAAATAGGTCAATGATTTTTCAAGAATTCGTTACCGTCTTCTGCTTGTGCACAGGTAACCTTTCTTCTGGGCCGGTGCTCCAGTGAATTCATGTTGCGGTGAATCATTCTTGGGTTATAATTCGCACGGCTAGCGGGGTTAGG
The DNA here is from genome assembly GCA_038325205.1 of Bdellovibrionota bacterium. Taxonomy (GTDB): domain Bacteria; phylum Bdellovibrionota; class FAC87; order UBA2466; family UBA2466; genus JBBQIT01. The sequence continues at coordinate 41 of JBBQIT010000188.1, read as the reverse complement.
AATGGGCCTGGAGACTGTAATGGAATCGAACAAAACGCAAA
>JBBQIT010000187.1:0-7849 GCA_038325205.1 Bdellovibrionota bacterium | reverse complement strand
CGCCTTCAGCTCACTATTTCCGGGGCTAACTCTTATCCCTAGAGCCGCAAGAGCTGACGAACCTACTCAAGACCATTTCTTCGTAATGCTTCGAACCTTCGGCGGGATGGACTGTACCTTGGGGCTAGATCCTTGGGTAATGCCCGCAGGTGCCGATGAACAGGATATGTTCATCGAATATCGTCCGGACGAGATCAAGCAGGTTAAGAATTTGAAACTGGGACCGGCGGCTTATTCTTTAGCCGATTATGCGGACACTTCTCTTATTATTAACGGCGTGCAAATGAGACGTGACGCCGGCCACGATGTGGACAATCAGTACATTGCCACGGGATCTGGAGATGGCAAGGCCGCGACGGTTCCCATTGAAATTGCGTTGGCGTTGGGGACGGGGCCTTTTGGCGTTGTCGTAAATGGCCAACCCTATCTTGCGGGCAAACCGATTAGCCTTTCTACCACTCAAGATTTACAACAGGCCAATGAGCAAGGTCAGCTTATCGCTTTTATCGAGGAGAGACTTAAACTGCAGTTGGCGGCTGCCGGAACTCCTTGGGAACAGGCTCAGGAGGATTTGGTTCGAGGAAAAGCGGCTAGCGTAAAGTTTGTTGATATTCTGAAAACTTTTCAATCTCAGGGCAAAATTGGAGCAGAACACGTCGTCGCGGCTTCGTTTGCTGCCGGCGGCTCGGGACAAGCGCAGATCGAAGTTCCCGTCGCAGGCGGCGCGCTCGCTTTAGATACTCATTTCAATCACGCTGGAAACCACATCAAGGTGCAAACGTCGGTCTGGGATTATGTAGCGAGTGTCTTCAAACTTTTTAAGTCCACGCCTTACGGACAAGGCAGTCTTTATGATGTCACCACTTTCATGGTGATGACGGAATTCAGTCGAACTCCCGCTCTCAATGTGGCGAAAGGAAAAGATCACAATCCTCTTACGAACTCCGTTCTCCTTTCAGGAAAAGGTATCAATGGCGGAAACGTAGTGGGCGCCAGCAAACTTATCACTCGAAAAGAGACCGGAACGGGAATGCCTCGGCATATTGCATGGCCTTTCAACTACACCACAGGACAATTAGCGACGGGGCCCGAAGGTGCCAGTTTCTTTTTTCCGGAAAACGTTGCGCGATCGATCGGGCAAGTATTTGGAAATCCGCCAACTTTTGCGCCGGTGCCAATTGGCACCTTACCAATTCCCGGAATCGCAAAAATATAAAACAGTCGCGCTTTAACGCGATTCGCTAAGTGAACGCCACTCACTTAAGAAGGCTTGCTGCGCGCGGCTCTTCAGTCGTCGTTGCCCAAAAATTCTCGTCGTAAATGTCAACCCGTACTCCTGCCAAAATTGAAAGATTTTGCGTTGCGTAACGAATATTCGGATGTTACCCGTACATCTACATAAAAACTTGGGTGGGGGGGAACAAGCCTAATGAATCCTAAAAATTCGGGGCTGGATTTCGATCTAAGGTCGAGATCTATCTTGTTCCTGGTGATTAGCCTTTTTTGGCTCGGTCACTGGGGGGGTGGATCACTTTATGCGGACGATTTAGAAAGCGTTCCGCCGATAGAAGTGGGCGAAGCTTCCTTAGAGGGGATGCCAGAGCCTACCGAAGTTCACGAAAATTTTGTCACCATCACGGAAAAAGACTTCGAGTAGCCGATTGATTGGGATGACGTCGGACAAGCGGCGCTCCCACGTGCTCTTCCAATGGCCCGTGCGATGTTGGCCCACGCGAAAGAATGGGAAAAAACAGAAGGTTGGGAAGCGCTTCAGGAGCGTATTGATTCCAACCGTACTCTCAAAGAGTTTGCTGACGGTAAAGGAGAGTTAAACGCGATCGATGGGGTTTTCTTTCCGCGTATCGTTGACGCCGAATCTAAAGCCTCAATTATCTACTTAGATGAAGATCGCGTGAAACGAGACTCCCTTCATTTAAAGCAATATATTGCTCGTCAGCATATCGATTCAGGAGACAAGACAAAGTGGGGCAATAAACCTGGTCGGGATCTCGTCGTCGTCTGGATGAAAGACGGCAAGATGACAAACAGCGAATATTTGCCGCGAAACTATCCGGGAAGTCCCGGCTGGTTTGCCGACTACTGGCACGCTACCTATAAAAAAGCGGAAAAGCCCGATCATGTTTTTGGTTTGTGGTGCGCTGGACTTCAAGTGGCAGCCGCAACGTGCCTCTCGGTTGGCAAGTACATGCACGATCCTAGTGGCGGTTTTGAGACTGGCCCCATTTTTTTCTCGGCCCTTTTTGGATATGGAATCGCAGCTTGGAATAGCATGTACCGAAACTGGGTCTATCGGGGAAGCGAACTGTCTCAAACAGCGAAGCTATGGGCGGTCAGTTATAGTTTCGCTTATTCCGTCATCGTTTGGAAAAACGGAGCGGTGTGGGTAACGCATATTTTAGATCCGAACGCGTTATTGATTCACGCGCACGTCTTTTGGAACACGGCCTTCCACAATATGGGGAGAAAAGCGTGGTACGGAGTTCCTAAGCTTATGCAGAGTTTTCGAAACCAGACGGGAACTAAGATCCTAAGTCTGTTCGGAAAGGAATACGACACCCACATTAAAGCGACGACGTGGGCTCAGCAAAAATACTATCTTATTCCTTACAGCCTAAAGCTTGTGGGATTGGTGGGAATGGGTTTGAACATCACTCTACCGCTCATCGGCCACAAAGTAGATCTAGGAACGCTCCTCTTACTGGGCTCTATTCCCGTAGCGCATGCTTCTGTCGTTCATTTTGCCGAACGGCAAAACCATCCTGACGCCCCAAAAATGCGAGAGCATTGGGACAAGATGAAATGGCTCCCCATCACCGTACCGAAGTCGATGTTTACCTTTGCGGCGCGGCAGGGAGCAAAACTCATTTCAATGATGGGTAAGGGCTGCGCTAGACTAGTCACAAGAAGCGCTCATACGACAGCTCCTTCGGATGTCGCGTCGATAGATCCCGACGCTGACTAGCGGGCGCCGTTTCCCCCTGGATCTTCGATCGAGCCTCCGCTTTTTGTACTTGGCCCTTAGTTTAATGGGTTAGTGCGTTTCCATACTTTTTCGTAGATCTTAGTCTTTAATAAAGGGCAGGGTTTATGGGTAACTAGGGCTAAGAGTTTAAGTAATGGAAAACAATAGACATAATGACTTTTCGTTCACAGAGATGGCCGGGACATTTACCATCAGGGATAGGTCGATTTGTTCTAACCAGCTAACTAATTTCGGCCCTATAATTAATAGGATGTTACTCCTTCCTATTTTGCTAACCCTTTTGGTCCAACCCACTTTTGCCGGTGAAGTCGCTAAAGACAGTCCGGTCATGACTTGGGAACAATGTATCGCCGAAGCGGCCGAAAAAAATCCCGATATTCTGGCGGCGACTGCGGCGGTGAAAAGTGCGGAAGCCTTGTACAGCGGTTCCTACAGCAATTTTTTTCCCCAATTATCGGCGTCAGCGAGTTACACGGATTCGAGCTCCGGAGGTAACGTCACGACGACCGGCCCCGGTGGAGTGATCCTGGGAACTTCTTCTCAAGGGCAATACGCTGCGGGATTATCAGCCACGCAAAATGTTTTTAATGGATTCCAAGACACGGGAAAGATTAAACAGGGTAAAGCAAATTTAGAAGTGGCGAGGGCAGCACTTAAAATCGTGAAAGCGACTTTGAGCGCTGCTTTAAAAACCCAGTTCGCTGAGCTGCTTTACGAAGAAGCTAACATCGACCTCAACCTTTCGATTTTAAAGCGGCAGCAAAACAATTTGCGACTGGTCACCTTACGTTTTGAGGGCGGACGTGAAAATAAGGGAAACCAGCTTTTCCAAGCGGCTCAAGTTTCCCAAGCGCAATACCAGTACGAGCATGCGCTTCGGCAACTACGCGCGGCTTCGAAAACTTTGGCGGCGAGTTTAGGCCGACCTGAGATGGCGCAGTTAAAGATTAAAGGCGAAATGACGTCGAAGAATCCCGGAGACGATCTCGATTTTAAAGCGATAGCACTGAAAAGCCCAACGCATCTTCAAGCCTACTACCAACAAGTGGCAGCTGATGCTGCGGTTCAGGTCGCTGACTCGGCTTGGTACCCGCAAGTGAATTTAACGGGATTTGTCGGTAAAACGGGACGTAACTTCCCCCCTGATAGCAACCGCTGGTCCGTGGGAGCTGCCATCTCTTTCCCCTTTTTCCCGGGAACCTCTACTATCTTTAATACCGAAAGCGCCCGCTCCCTTCGTGTCAAAGCGGACTACACGATGACAAGCACTTCAAACAACATTGTGAGCGGCTTAGAGAACGCTTACGCCGATCTCAGAGACGCGATTGGACTGTGGAATGTTGCCGCCGATTTTAAAAAGGCCAGCCAAGCCCGTTCGGTCATCGCCGCAGAAAAGTACAATACGGGTCTGATGGCGTTCGAAGACTGGTCTGTCATCGAAACGGATCGAGTCAATCGGGAACAAACTTTTCTGACGAATCAAAGAAACGCCATGCAAGCAGAAGCCACCTGGGAAAATGCGCAAGGCATAGGAGCGATTCCATGAGTGTTAAGAAGAAAAACCCCAAACGTTGGATATGGTGGGGAGGAGCCCTCGTTGTCGTCATCGCTATCTTCTTGGGTTATCGCTATATCTCTGGAAACGCGAAAGTCGTAAAGTACGAGCCAACCAAGGTGACCAAAGGCGACATTCGAACCACCATTCTATCGACGGGAGTGGTAGCTCCCGAGAACCGTTTAGATTTAAAAGCTCCGGTCGCCGGCCGAATCGAGAAAATTTTAGTTCAGGAAGGGCAAAAAGTTCATCGGGCACAGATTTTAGCCTGGATGAGTTCCACAGAGCGAGCAGCACTTATTGATACTGCCAGGTCCAAAGGCAAAGAAGAAGTGAAGTACTGGGAAGACTCCTACAAGATGACACCCATCTTAGCTCCGGGAAACGGCGTTATCATTTTGAAGAACGCCGACGCGGGACAGACTGTGACTCAAACCGATAACATTCTTTCCATGTCTGATCGCCTCATGGTGAAAGCTAACGTTGATGAGACCGATTTATCAGATGTGAAGATCGGTCAAAAAGCCAAGATGGTTTTAGACGCTTTCCCCAATAATCCCCTCGAGTCAGAGGTCTATCACATTGGTTACGACGCTAAGACGATCAATAACGTAACCACTTACGAAGTCGACGTTAGAGCCAACGAGACTCCTGATTTTATGAAGAGCGGAATGACCGCCAATATTACTTTTCTGATCGAAGAGAAGTCTCAAGTGTTGGTAGTTCCTGCCGCTTCCATTAAGCGCGAGAAGAAGAAAAGCTTTGTTCTAATCCCAGCTGCTAACCCTAAGGACGAGCCCGTCCAGCAGGAAGTTCAAGTGGGAATTAGCGACGGCAAGAAAGTAGAGATCGTTTCCGGACTTCAGGAAGGCGATACGGTCCTTTCCGGAGCCGTACGATCCCTCTCCAAGTCTGGTGAAGGACAAAACGGCAGTCCGTTCTCGCCTTTTGGTAATCGACCGAAGCGTTAACTCGCACGAGCAGTGTTTCATGATTGATCTAAAAAATATCAAAAAGACTTACACGATGGGCGGCGAAGAGGTCCGAGCGCTCGCTGGCGTCAACTTGCGCATCGAACCCGGCGAGTTCGTTGCCATTATGGGGCCCTCTGGTTCTGGTAAGTCTACGCTAATGCACATTTTGGGTCTGCTGGACGTCCCGGATTCCGGGACTTATCACCTCATGGGTCGAGAGGTCTCTAAACTGACCGACGACGAACTCGCTATTTTACGACGTAAGGCCATCGGCTTTGTTTTTCAGCAATTTAATCTGCTGGCACGTACTTCGGCCGCCGAGAACGTGGGGCTTCCCCAACTCTATTCCCAACGGCGGGTGGATTTAGAAAAATCCGCGATGCTCTTAGAAAAGGTGGGCTTAGGCGGAAGAACTCAGCATAAGCCTAACGAGCTATCGGGAGGACAGCAGCAGAGAGTTGCTATCGCCCGAGCCCTGATAAACGATCCTCGCATCATTTTGGCGGATGAACCGACAGGAAATTTGGATTCGAAGTCAGGCGACGAGATCATGGGTATCCTCAAGGGGCTTAACGCTCAAGGAATTACCGTGATTCTAGTAACCCATGAAGAAGCCATTGCCCGCAACGCGAAACGAATTATTCGAGTCAAAGACGGATTGATTCAATCCGATGAAACCTTGGAGGCGACTAAAGAACAGCCTATTCCAGAACTCTTTCCTGAAGAGAGTCGTCACGGATTTAGAGAGTCGATTGCCGAATGGCTCACTCATTTCAACGAAGGTTTGACCGCGCTGCTTGCGAATAAAGTGCGATCGGCACTCTCCATGTTGGGCATTCTGATTGGCGTTGCTGCGGTAATTGCCATGTTGGCTTTAGGACGTGGAGCGCAGAAAGCTATTGAAGTGCAGCTAGCGACCCTGGGGTCCAATTTATTAACGCTAAGGCCGGGCGCTTTTCGCGTTTCCGGCGTTTCCAAGGATGCAGGCGCTGTCACTCGCTTAACGATGGATGACGCGAAGGCCATTGCTTCCACCTTTGGCGATGAGATTAAACAAATAGCTCCTGTGCTAAACGGCAAAGGGCAAGTGACCTACCAGGATAAGAACTGGAGCACCAGTTTAACCGCTACTACTCCGGAGTATGCGCCTATGCGCGCTTATGTTCCGGCCATTGGGCGCTTCTTTGACGACGATGAAGATAAGAAACGGGTTCGCGTCGCTGTCATTGGGATGACCGTATTGAATCAGCTCTTTGGGGAAACGGACCCCATTGGCGAATATATTAAGATCAATAAAGTTCCCTTTCAGGTCATTGGGATTCTCCCTGAAAAAGGTTCCAACGGGTGGCGTGATAACGACGACATCATCATGATTCCATTACAAACCGGAATGAAACGCCTTTTGGGAAAAGTTTATGTGGACGAGATCGATATGGAAATGGTCGACGCCACTCAAGCAGCTAAAATGGAGACTGAGCTCAACGAGTTCATGATCCGCACCCATCGCGTACCGCCTTCTCAACAAGAGCCTTTCCAAATTCGCAATATGGCCGACGTACAATCGGCTTTGGCTGAAAGCAGCCAAACTATGGGATTCCTACTGGCATCTATCGCTGCTATTTCGCTGCTCGTTGGCGGAATCGGCATTATGAATATTATGCTTGTGTCGGTGACGGAACGAACGCGAGAGATAGGCCTTCGAAAGGCCGTAGGAGCTACGGGAAAAGATATTTTGTCTCAATTCCTAATTGAAGCGATGGTGATAAGTCTGTCCGGCGGTCTCATCGGAATTTTACTTGGCTGCACTTTGACGTTTGCGATGTCGTCGTTGGCCCATTGGGCCACGTCTATCTCTTTGGACGCCATTCTACTTTCGACCATCTTCTCTGCTCTTATCGGAATCGTATTTGGGGTCTGGCCCGCCTTAAAAGCCTCAAGGCTCAATCCCATTACTGCTTTGAGATACGAGTAGGTTTTTCTTCGTATTCCTTGAGTTCTCTCCTTCATAAAACGGACGCGAATTGTCGTTTAGCCTGGACGCTGCGATGAAAAAATCGTCAGTGTCTTATCTTTTATCCAGGCGACGTTACATCGACCAAATGAGAAACCTCAATGCTTACGCCTCCCACTTAGAGAGCGCGAATGCTATCGACTGGAGAATTATCACTGCCCTAGGAGAGCGACAAATTTGGCTTGGCTAGCAAAGTTGGTACGACACTTGAAGTAGTAATCCGTGTAGAAGATTGCGGGTCGCTAGAAACGACCCAATAATGTTTGTGCCGACGTCCCTCTCCCCATGACTAAAAAAAAGGGGAT
>JBBQIT010000186.1:0-7870 GCA_038325205.1 Bdellovibrionota bacterium | reverse complement strand
CTAAGCCAGCTCCCGTAGAAGACTCGGCTCCCGTACTTCGCGAAGTGATTGAGCTTCTCAGTGGCAGCACTGAGTCCTCACTCCACAGTGAAGAGAGCGAACGGCTCGTAGAAGATGTTCTGGGAAATGAGATCTTAAAGAGCAATCCCGACGCTATCGTGAAGCGCGAGCTGGAGCGTCACGGAAGTCAGGACTTATGGAATCTCTGCTCTTTAACGCTGCGTACTCATGAAAAAGGCGCTTCGGGCTACGGTGCCGTAAAATTTCAGCGGACATTACTTAGACTGCATCCCGAGCTTGCGAATGACGCCTCACGCCCGGTCTTGACCGAACGCTTCAAGCTTTTGGAAAGATTACTACAGCCAAAACGTCAGGCGACGGGAGCGGGAGTGCTGTTAAGCGTACTTAACGCAGATCCCAAATGGCTAATGACGGTAGGCGATCTCGTACAAACGAGTTCGTGTGTAAATTACCGAACTGGCGGAAAGATAGGCGCCCTCCCCGGCTACGTCATCGATGGCAACGTCCAGGTCTTGGCCACTTTTCATCTTAAACAAGATGATTTTCAAAATTTTGAAGACTTCCAAGCAACGGTAGAAGCCTCTCGGGCAAACGCGATTGAATCGATCTCCTTCAACGGCAATCGACGAAAAGCGCGCATCACTGTTGCCGGCAGAACTTTCGAAACCAAGTCCCTTCTTAATGCTTATCTCCGTCAAATTGCCAAACTGGGCGAAAACCTGAATGGCAGTGGCCCCGGAGTTCGGCTTGAGAAAGAATATTTTCAAGATCATCCAGCACTCGCTCAAATGCGGGAACTTCACGCGGCTATCTACCATGACCTAGTCACGGAGCTCGGCGCCTCTCCAATAGCGCCGATTCGATTTCCGAAAACCAGAAACCCGGGTGGCATCTACTCAGATCTCGCTGACGACAAAGGTACGCAGCACTCGGAATACATCATTCACTAAAAAGGAAAACTCATGAATCGGATATTCATTATTTTAATGCTAACCTTCTGCCTTGCCGGTTACGCCGGAAAAGGAAAAAAGAAAAAAGTAGCGGCTCCCGTCGCGCCTTGCGTCCCGGCGATCGTCGGCCAATTGGCGCCGGAAGAGACAGCACGTCTCGAAGAGCAATCTTTGCAAGCGCGCTTCTTTGGAAATTCTCTTAGTATGCTTCGCGTGAGACGCGACCTCGCGAGACTGACAGGAGCGCGAATATTCTGTGATGGGCAAGTGCTGAAAGATCGCTGCCGGCTTAAAAATCGCGAGAGGGTTCGGGCCTTTTTACGGGAGCACCTGGAAAACCTAAACATTCGTTACACCGTCGAGAAGAAGAGCTCCGACTATTCAGACGATGAGCCGGTCAATATTTTTGGCGAGATTATAGGCACGACTCGACCTGATGAAATTATCGAGATCAATGCTCACTATGATACGACCCACAAGGGCGCTCCAGGAGCAGACGACAACGGCAGCGGACTATCTTTAGTGATTGAGCTAGCTAGATTGTTCCGCCAATTCCCGCCGGAAAGAACCGTTCGCATTGTATTCGCCGATTTGGAGGAAAAAGGTTTCCAAGGAACCTCGCACCACGTCGCCGAGCTTAAGCGTCGCGGGGAAACCCTCGTTGGCGCTTTTGTCATCGATATGATTGGGTACTCACCCAAGCAAGAAGGAGGTTTTTACGTCGTTGAGGTCGGAGATACTTGGAATTTTACCGGTGGAGAATTGCTCCCCAAAAATCGAGCGTTAGCCAATCAGTTTCTGTATCAGGTTAACCGCTTTCAGAACCGTACCATTACCGCTCGGCCCGATACCAGTGCCGCAAAGCCCGGGACTGCGGATCACGGACCTTACTGGCGAAGCGATTACTCGGCACTGTTAATCGCCGCTCCTTATGAGGGAGATAACGTAAACCCCAACTACCACGACGACAACGACACTATCAAAACCATGAATTGGAAGTATTACGAAGCGGTAGCTCGAAGCGTCGCCGAAGGGATTGCGTTCGTGGCCGGGGCCTCCATCTCTGATGCGGACACTCGAACTATGTTTGAGCAGAGCCGACCGGAGTTAGCGCTTCTAGCAAGAGTCGACCTTGCTCCAACCCATGATTTTCTACCGGCGACCACAGTAAGAAAGCCTTATACGTCTTCGTGGAATGATGAAGAGTCGGATTGGGAAAGCATCGACGATCTTCCTTTTGAAATGAGAAGCGCTTTGAGACCCATGATCGGAGATCCGGAAAAAGATCCCTACGTGGTACTGAAGATGCCTTACAAAACGATTGTCCTTACTCGATCGCGAACCTACCTCACTTATCGCGACAATCTCGTAGACTTCATTGTGGCGCAGGCGGAAGAGGATCACAGGCCCGTCATAAAGTTCAAAGAGAACGTGTTCGGCGATGATAAGTTAGAGGAGCTCTACGATAAGGTCAGAAGACATTTCTATAAAACGACGGCCGAGCCTTCCGTTGAAGCCAAACCAGGGGAGCCGGGGATACGTCATGCCCCTCGAATGACCCCCGCGATAGAAGTGGAAACGGAAACTCCCCTTGGGACTCCGCAAAAGACCTTCTTCGGAAAAATGAAAGACTTCTTCACTGGGGGCGGAAATGACGAGGAGTGGATAGACTAGAAAGAGTAAGTGGGGCGGCCTCCCCCTGGAGGCGCCCTTTTTCAATACTCAATGCTGCAACGCGCTAGTAAGATAGGTAGCAGAATCGTTTCCGGACGAAGGCGCGTGCGGTATGATTCTTTGATTTTTGAGGGAACGAATGCCATCTATTCCAATCAGCGCCATCCGCGAAGCGGAAGCTAGAATTAGTCCTTATATACGCAAAACGCCGCTCATCCCCTTTGATCACCTGAGTCTTTCGACCGGCAAACAAGTTTTGATCAAATGCGAGTCTTTACAAAGAACAGGCTCCTTTAAGATCAGAGGTGCCGCCAACTGTATCCTTTCGCAAATTGCCCAAGCGAAAAAGGCTGGCGTGGTCGCTGCCTCCGCAGGAAACCACGCGCAAGCCGTCGCCGCGATGGCCAATTTTCTGGGGATCAAAAGTACGATCGTAATGCCTTCGATCACGCCCCCGATCAAAGTACAAAATACTCGTCGTTGGGGAGCCGAAGTAGAACTCGTCGGAGATTTTTACGACGAGTCATTTGAACATGCGATGACATTGTCGGAGAGCAAAGGTTACTTGTTCATTCATCCGTTCAAAGACCCACTGGTTATCGCCGGTCAGGGAACTATCGGACTTGAACTCGCGGCAGATCCTCAGTTTAATGACGTTGAAGCGGTCGTCGTTTCTATTGGTGGCGGAGGCTTGAGCACTGGAATAGCAGCCGCTCTTCGCGAATTAAAGCCTAACGTTAAAATTTATGGAGTCGCCGCCCGAAATGCGCCGGCGGCTTGGAAATCATTTCACAAAAAGTCTCTTGTGAGTGAAGCCGTAACTTTCACTCTCGCCGAAGGAGTCGCCGTCAAGCGACCCAACGAAGAGATGCTGGACTTTCTTCAAGAATATCTCGACGATATGATAGCGCTATCGGAAGAATCGATTGCGAACGCCATCGCCATTCTTACCGAGCATGGCAAACTCGTCAGTGAAGGCGCCGGAGCGCTTCCCATTGCAGCAGTACTCGAAGGTCTCATTCCCGAAAAGAAGATCGCGTTGATTCTCTCGGGAGGAAATATTGATATTCCGGCGCTCTCTCACGTAATGCAAAGAGGACTTGTCGAACAAGGCCGAATGGTACGCCTCGAAATCCGCGTCGCCGATCGTCCCGGAGGATTGAACTCGGTGACCGACGTCTTCGCCAGCCAAAAGGCAAACATTCTGCAGATTTTTCACCAGCGGTCCAGCATTCACACAAAAATGGATGAAGCCGAGATCGAAGTCGATTTAGAAACTCGGGGACCAGAACACACTCAACAAATTATTGCAGCGCTCACCGAAAGAGGCTTTCGGGTAAAATGTGACTAAAGCCCAGGTTGTTCTCTTTTTTTTCCTATCAACGATCTCGATCCCCCTTTTTGCCGACGAGATTCGCCTCGATCTTCGCTATCTCTCGGAAACCACCCGCGACAATCTGATCGATGAAACCATCGTTTATCGCCGCCCGCTACTTTCTTGGTTAAATGGTGAAGTAGGGGTTCGAGTTTCAGAATCGTTAATCTCGTTACGAACGCTCGAATATAAAGCAGAAGTCGAATGGCCCATCTTCAGTTTTCTTTCGGCGCGAGTTCGCTTGGCTAACGTGAGCTACATTCCTGAAGGGGCGGGCTCCACCAATCTTCTCTTTTTGATTCGTTCCGAAATAGCACCCGTCTCATGGTTCGCCGTACACTTTGGTTTTGGCTGGTCGGAAAGGTTTCTCTCTATCACCAGCATTTCGCTCCCCTTTACCTTTTCCCGGACTTTTCCCGACCACGACTTCGCTATAGATTTCGGGATGCGGTTTCAAGTTTCCAACCGATTGGCTTTTTCTGGAAGCCTCGCGACATTTGAAGTGATTAACACCTTCAATCTTCACAATCCCTTCGCCCAAATTGTGGTCGAATACCTGCCTGACGCGAAGCCGTGGAAGGTATTTGGCTATGTGCGTGATAGACTTCTTCTAGGCTTCGGTCGACGCGACGAGCTAACCCTTGGTATTGGTTACCAAATTCCTCTCTAGTAATCGGCGAATCCATGGCTTTGAATTTCTTAGGTTCCCTATCAAATTCAGTAATATCTTCCTGATAATGTTCCGATAAATAGTCGATGCAAAAGTTAATCAACCAACTCAAACGCAGTGTTCACAGCTGGGGCTTTGAACTCAATTTGATCCGAAGGATCCATCTGATTTCTACCTATTGGGCGTCAGGCGAGATCACCAAAGAAGGTCTGCCCGACAAACCGATTAAGGCGCTAGTACTCGCGCCTCATCCTGATGACGAAAGTATTGGTTGCGGAGGAACGATTCGGTTGATCAACGACTCGAACGGATCGGTCGATGTAATCTACATGACCCATGGCGAGCAAGGAAGGCAAGCCGGTGGATCGTTTGACAAAGAATCGGAAACCCAGTTTGGAGAGCGAAGAGCAGAAGAAGCCAAAGTGGCGTGCAGCCAATTGGGAATCAAGGGAATCACTTTTCTTTCTGGCCGGGACGGGCTTTTGCGAGACAGTACAACCCTCGCACGCGATATCGCTTCCCAGCTCGATGCCCAAAACTACGATATTATTTTTTGTCCATGGCCATACGACTCGCACTCCGACCATGAAGCGACTTATAAACATTTGCGGCGCGCGATGCAACTCTGCGCCCAACCGGTGAAGAGCATCTGGCTGTACGAAGTTTGGAGTCCTCTCCACGCTAATCGAATTATTAATGTGGACGCTACTATCGATCAGAAGATTTCGGCCCTCCGATCTTATCGTTCTCAGATCGAAATCAACGACTACCCCACAAAGATTAGAGCTTTAGCACAGTACCGAAGTATTCATATTCCAAACTCCAAACATGCGGAAGCATTCTTGGCACTTGAAGGAGCCGATCTAGCCCTTCTCCCCTAGAAATTATCATGAGCCCAGTCGAACAAATACCAAAAGATACATCGCCGGTCGAAGCAGACGGCGCTGACTTTTCTATCGACTACCGGCTATTTCTTGGATTCCTCGTGGGCATCGGAATCGCTCTTTTGATTCGTGTTTCTGATCAGCGAACGATGCTCACGAAATACGCGCTGGACTATATTTATCCTGTTGGTGGGTTTTTTCTGAGAATGCTGCTTTGGGCGATGGCACCCTACATTTTCTTTTCGATCACAACTTCGATCGCAAATTTGGGGGCGATGCAAACAGTTAGACGAATTAGCTTAAGACTGGTCACCTATTACTTGATCAGCACCACGGTCGCAATTCTCATCGGTCAGACCCTAGTAAGTATTGTTCGTCCCGGTGATCACGTTCCCCACGAATTCAGTGCGGGCAAAGTGGGGCAGGTCACCATCTTTGATAATTTAGGCGAAAGAACCTCCGACCTCAAACGACTTCTGGCGCCTGCCCGTCCCGATATGGCGATTCCCGCCTTAGCCAACGGGAAATTGATTTTTATTTTCGTTCTCGCTATCGTTTTAGGATTTCTTCTTACGATGCTTCCGCAGATGTGGCTATCGCTGAGTCTTTACGTCTTAAGAACGCTCTCTAGGTTTTGTGCGAAAGTGGTCGAAGTGATGATGCACTTTGCTCCTTTAGTGGTTTGTTCCTATACGCTAGCTGCTTTTCTAAGACTCAAAGCAGGATTTGCTCGAGGACTCATTGAATACGTTCTGGTGGTGGTCGCAGGCCTTACCATTCATATGTTTGGCTTCTACCCACTGGTCTTGAAATATATCGCTAAGTACTCTCCAAGAGAATTTTTCAAAAGAGGTCGTCCCGCGATTCTTGCTGCTTTCTTTTCAGGAAATGTAAACGCCATCATCACGGTGACCTCTCGCACTTTGCAAAAAGGGTTTGCGGTTCCCGAAAGCATCACTAATTTTTGCGTCCCACTCGGTTCCAACTTCAATTTAGACGGCACTGCCCTTTTTGAAGTCGTTACCGTGGTGTTCCTTGCCCAAGTTTACCAAGTTGGGTTTAGCCTCTTAGATCAAGTCGCCCTCGTGTTCTTCGTTTTATTCACAGCCATTGGACTTCCTGGAATCCCTGGAGGTTCGATGCCTATTTTAACGGCGTGTCTCTCAGTCCTTGGAATTCCTATTGAAGGAGTGGTTCTCATTCTAGGAATGGATGGATTTATTCGAATGCTGCGATCCGCAGTCAATGTGGCAGGCGACATGGTCGGAGCCATTTACGTTTGCCAACACGAAAAGATTCCTCTACTGCCCTTTAAGGATCAGACCAACGCGGGGGTAACTAGACTTACTCCGGTCGGAACTCCCGAAGTGATAGCTCTACCGGCTACCGACAAAGAGGCAGAAGAGCCGTTTCCAAAAAAAGATGCGATCCGCCGTCTGAAGTAGATTAAGGCACAGTCCGTAAGAAGTAATTCAACGAAGTTCCCGAAGCCACCCGAACCTGCACAAAAAAGTAATCTCGCACCGGATCCATTCGCCGTCCGCCACCACCACCGGCAACCACATAGGTAACCCCTTCGGTGCTTCCCACAAGATAACTATGGTAGTGCGCTCCAAACCATGCATTCACGCCTTTTTTGGAAGCCAAGTTCATTAGCTTTAAGGCTTCAGCGTCATCAGAAAGTTTTAAGTACGTCCTCACTCCGGGCACGACCGGCAAGTAATGGGTCGCCATGAAAAGTAGTTCGGGCTTCGGCTTGTCGAGTTCTGCCTTCAGCCAATCGCCCTGCTCCGATCCCAAAGTTCCATCGGCAGAGTCTAATGCAATGAATTTGGCGTTCCCCACGTTAAACGTGTAGTGGGAAGGTCCGTTAAGTTGCTTGTAAGAGGTCCACCCATCATTAAAGATGTCATGATTACCAATCACAGGAAACGCTTTTCCGTCCCAGCCGGCATTGGTAATCGCGGTCCGAAATGCTTGGACGTCTAAAGGGTCTCCCTGATCCACAATGTCGCCCAAGAAGACGATAAACGAATCGCCCTCCGCTTGAGCCGCAGCGAAGATGGCTTGAAGCCGCGTGGTATCTTGTTTGCTGATATGAAGATCGCCCACTACCGCAAAAGTGTAATTCTCGGAGTCTGCGATGGAAACGCTATTGGGAGGAGGCGCAAGGGCATTACTTTCGCGGAATCTCTGATCGAAGACTGACTTACTGACGCAACCCAACAATCCAATTAAAATCACGATAACAAACGGTGTCTTATTCTTTGATGCCCCCACACGCGGTAATCTACAC
>JBBQIT010000185.1:0-7885 GCA_038325205.1 Bdellovibrionota bacterium | reverse complement strand
GGCTGGCCGTGGAAGTTGCCGCCCGAAATGATTTCGCCGGTATCAGCGTTTACTAAGGGATTGTCCGTCGCTGCATTTAACTCGATGGAAAGCACATTTCGCACATGAAACAAAAGATCTCTGACGGCCCCGTGTACTTGAGGCACGCATCGTAACGAGTAGGGGTCCTGCACGCGATCGCAGGTGAGATGACTTTGATAGATCTCGCTATCGGCCATGTAGTTGCGCAGTCTTCTAGCGGTAGCCATTTGGCCGGCGAAGGGACGAGTTTTTTGTACCCAGTCACTATAAGCTTTGGGACTCCCCAGGATTCCTTCTAAGGTCGTGGTCGAAATCAGATCGGCTAACTCCGCAAGCATTTCGGCGCGAAGAAGCGTGTGAGCACCTTGCGACGTCATTTGCTGAGTGCCATTAATTAGCGAAAGGCCTTCTTTGGGCGCTAACTTAATGGGCTTTAACGAAGCTTTTTCCAAAGCTTCTCCACCCGACATTCGTGTCCCTTTGTAGAAAGCTTCGCCTTCACCAATAAGGACTACGGCCAAATGAGCGAGAGGCGCTAAATCTCCGCTGGCCCCGACAGAGCCTTTCATCGGAATCATGGGAGTAACCCCACGATTTAGCATCTCAACGAGAAGGTCCACCACTTCGGGACGAACTCCGGAATAGCCTTTGGCGAGCACATTTGCTCGTAAGAGAGTAATTCCTCGAGCCTCGTTTTCGGGATGCGGATCGCCTACACAAGCACAATGGCTTCGAACGATGTTGTCTTGGAGTTCATTGAGATCAGCATCGGAAATGCTGACTTTGCTCAAGATTCCAAACCCGGTGTTGAGGCTATAAATCTTTTCTCCGGATTTAATGGCTTTATCTACAACGGCGCGAGCCTTGACCACTCGAGTGCGAGCTCGGTCATCAAATCCTACTTTTTTGTGCTTTTCGGTAACTTCCTGGAACGTCTCGAGCGTAAGTGAATTTCCGTCGAGAGAGATCACGCTTTCCCCCCAGCTTTGGCGCGTAATAGTTTTACTTGAGCGGTGTAGTCAGCAGCCGCGAAAATGCCAGTGCCCACTACCATAATTTCAGCACCCGCGCGTGCGGCGTCTCCAATATTAGTTTCCTTAATCCCTCCATCGATCTGAATGCGCACGGCTCTTTTTCCGATCCTAGTCTTTAGTTCGCGAACTTTGTCAAAAGAGGTCGGAATAAACTGCTGTCCACCAAATCCTGGGTTCACGCTCATGAGAAGCACATAGTCCACATAGTCCAGAACCGAATCTAAAGTCGCAAGCGAAGTTCCGGGATTGATAGCAACTCCAGCTTTCATTCCAAGCTCACGAATTCGGCTCAAAGTGCGTTGCAAGTGAGGACAAGCTTCTACATGAACAGAAATCCAATCGCATCCCGCTTTGTGAAACGGTTCGATATAGCGATCGGCGTCCTCGATCATTAAATGGGCGTCGAAAGGAAGCTTTGTGACTTTGCGAATGCTCTGGATGACAGGAAATCCGAAGGAAATATTCGGTACAAAGTGGCCGTCCATGATGTCCAAGTGAAGCAAATCGGCCCCTGCCTTTTCCACAGCGCGGATCTCTTCCGCCAAGCGAGAGATGTCGCAAGCCAAAAGCGAAGGAGCAATCTCTATCTTCATGAAGCACCCATGATGGTGTGAGGAAAAGAACCTCTGTAGGCCATAAGAAACTGATTAATTTCGAGTCTTTTTCTATTCTCGAGCTGGATCTCTGTCAAGGAAAGCGCCCGGTGATCCCCGCACTGCACGGCTAAGTAGGTTTTGGAGTCCGTTAAAATCTGACCTGGTGTGGCGTTGGCGTTGAGATCGACCACCGAAGTTTTAAAGACCTTAAGCCGGTCTTTGCCCAAGATCGTCTCCGCCGAAGGCCACGGTTGAAGCGCTCTGACTTGATTGTGGATGGAAGCAGCCCCTTTTTTCCAGTCGATCACGGCATGAGTTTTATCGATCTTCGGCGCAAAGGTGGCCTTGCTTTCGTCCTGGGCCTGAAAGGTTTCTTTTCCCGACTCAATGAGGTGGACCGCTTCTACCAAACACTCGCCGCCCAAGTGCGCCAAACGGAGCAAGAGTTCAGAAGAGGTCTCATCGGGGCCAATCGGTGTCACTTTTTGAAGCAAAATGTCACCGGCGTCTAGCTTCTTCGCCATCTTTTGAATCGTGATTCCGGTCTTCGTCTCGCCGTTCATAATCGCCCATTGGAAGGGGGCAGCTCCGCGATAAGCCGGGAGCAAAGAAGCGTGCACATTAAGACAGTATTTCTTAGGAAGCTTTAGGATCTCTTCTCGAAAGATCTGACCAAAGGCGGCCACCAAAATAAGATCCGGCTGAAACGTACGCAAGACATCGATCATCTCTGGAGCATTGATGTTATCCGTCGTGAAAACTTTGAGATCTCGAGACTTGGCAAAAGTATCTACTTCGGTCGCTATCACTTTATTTCCTCGGCCCTGGGCTTTCGCCGTCTGGGTAACCACAGCGACGGGAGGATAAAGGTCATTACAAAGCGTTTCTAAAATCGTAGCGGCGATTGCGGGACTTCCCATGAATAGATAGCGTAGCGCCATTTCAGAGGGTTACCACTTTAGATAGTTTGCGCTTTACGAACCTTCGTTTTAGCGGGGAGAGGCGATCCACAAAAAGGACTCCATCCAAGTGATCGTTTTCGTGTTGAATCGCGACAGCAAGAAGATCAACCGCTTCCATCTTTTGATTTTTTCCGTCGCGATCTTTATATTCGACGGTGATGGTTTCTTTGCGAGTTACCTCTTCGGCGATGCCAGGAACGCTTAGGCAGCCCTCTTCGTAGACGACCTTTCCCTGTCCTTTAGAGAGGACCGGATTGATAAACTCATAAATCCGATTATGGTTCTCGTCCTGAGAACCTATGTCGATAACAAACATTCTTTGGAGCTTATTTACTTGAGGAGCGGCTAACCCAATTCCATCGGCCGAGTACATCGTCTCCGCCATGGAATCTAGGAACCGGTGCAAAGCTTTGTCGAAAACCTTTACGTCTTCAGAGATCTTTTCTAGCCGTGGGTCCGGATATTTTAGAATTTCTAAAATCATCTAAAGCCTCAATGTGGAGGAACCTAGCCCAATGAGCGGCATTATAGCCAGTTACATCTTTCTTACAATAAACACGCCTGAAAGAATCAGAAACAGCACGTTAGGGGCCCATCCCGCGATGAGTGGGGGAATATGGCCTCCTTTTCCAATCGAGAGCGACATCTGGAATATTAACAAATACATAAATACGACCAGAAAGCAGAAACCGATGCTTCGAGCAAAAGAATGCGTTTTCAAAGGTCGAATGGCGAAAGGGATCCCTAAAAGGACGAAGACCAAGGGGGTGAACACCAAAGCCAGTCTTTGGTGGTAGTTCACCTGTTGGCTTGTCGTATCCAACCCGTAAGACTTGTTGCGCGCAATATAGAGGCGCAAATCCTTAAGACGCATGGTTTCGTCTTCGACTTTAAGCGTTTTGAAGTCCCCTGGCTTTTCGGGAATAACGCCGGTGCGAACCTTAAAAGGAGCCGACACAGGAAAGCGCGCGTGTAGGGGATAAATGACCGAATAGCCGTCTTGCAACTCCCAGTCGTTATTCGTATACACCGCATGCCTAGCACGGAGCGTTTCTAATAGCTGGAAACTTGGATTGAGTAGATAGACTTTAACGTCTTCCAGCGTGTTCGACTCGGGCACATAACGTCCGACGTTATAAATAATCTTTCCGCTACGATACCAAAAGCCCGAACGGTTATTGTTTAATAAATATTCCTGCGAAGGATCGATCCCGCGGTTGATCATGATCTCGCGCTTCGAAAAAGCAGGTACCAAAGAATCAAAGACTAAAAAGGAAAAGGTACTGATGGTCGCGGCGATAGCGACAAAGGTGGAAAGGAGACGTAGCGTTCCGATGCCGCTCGTGTAAAGCGCTAGAATTTCATTTTGCCGAGACATTCCCGAAAGAACGAGAAGGGTGGCCATCAAACATGCCACAGGAACAAACTTCTGAATCGCGGCAGGCAACTTATAGCCGTAAAGGGCGAATACTTGCCCGATTGGCATGTTGATATTCCAAAACTTAGTGAGGAAATCGATTCCCAAAAAGACCGCGGCAAGCCCTAATAGCACCAATATGAAGTAGGCGAAGAATTCCTTAAGCAGAAATCTATCGAGAGTATCCATTGGATTCTATTCTGAGAGTGCCTTCTTAAATTGGTTCAACGTTTCTGCAAGTGCTTCCGGTTTAGATCCGCCCGCTTGAGCAAAATCAGCTTTTCCACCGCCAGTACCACCCAAAGCGAGCGCTAAGGGCTGAATCAATTTGCCAGAGTCGTACTGTCCCACCAGATCTTTTGAAACTCCTACACACAGCGAGACTTTACCATCCTTGATAGCACCTAGTACTACAATGACCTTCTCTTTTAACTTGTCGCGAATCTGATCGACTAACGCCCGAAGGATTTTTGGGTTATCGGCTTCTACGACTTCCACGACGACTTTGATGCCCTTACTTGCAATCGTAATCGCCTTATCATGAAGCGCCGGTCCCCCGTCGCCTCGAGAAGCCCCTTGGGCGACCTTCACTTTCAGCGTTTCATTCTCCCGTTGAAGCGTTTTTAGGCTATTCGCTAAAGCGTCAACCTTAGCAGTGAGTTGATCCCCTTTGGAATTAAGCTTCGTTTCGATTTCGGCAAGCACATGATGTCGATTCAATAAGTAATGAGTTGCCGCAACCGATGTGATGGCCTCAATACGGCGGACTCCGCTCGCTACCGAAGACTCACTAACGATTTTAAAGATTCCCACTTCAGAAGTGCGGTTAAGATGGGTTCCGCCACAGAGCTCGACGCTAAACGATTTCGTGGTGTCCCCGACCCGAACCACACGAACTCTATCTCCGTATTTTTCGTCGAAGAAAGCTAGCGCTCCGCTTTTTATCGCTTCGTCGAAAGGCATTTCCTTTACGGTAACCACGTCATCTTGAGCGACTTCTTCGTTGATGATCGCTTCGACCTTGGTGACCTCTTCTCCGGTCATGCCGCGGGGAAAGGTGAAATCGAAACGGAGCTTTTCCGGATCTACGGACGAGCCGGCTTGCTTCACCCGGTCGCCTAAAACGGTGCGAAGGGCGGCGTGCAACATATGGGTCGCTGTATGATTGATAGCGGTGAAATGGCGAAGCCTGGGATCGACCACTAAGTCATAAGACTTGAGAGCTTCGATCTTTCCTTCGGCCACTTGGATGCGATGGACGATAGTGCGACCGATCTTAAAAGTAGAAACCACATTAGTGACTCCGCTCTTACCTTTGATCTGTCCTTTGTCACCCACTTGGCCGCCACTTTCCGCGTAAAACGGAGTTTCTTTCAGAATAGCGAACCCAGAAGATCCCTGAGCCAATTCATTCACGGCGTTTCCGGTGTCTGTCATGAGCATCAAACATTCAGCAGTTGCCGTTAGGCGATTGTCATAACCCAGAAAGGGCGTTTCCCATTTCTTGGATTCGATCGCTTTGTTCAAATTCTCCATGAGCTGAGCGTCGCCGCCCTTACTCCAGGAGCTTTGACTCCGCTGTTTATCCATCAAGGCTTCAAAGCCTTTCTCATCGACTTCTAGATTATGCTCTTTGGCGATAACTTGAACCAGATCGAGCGGAAAGCCGAACGAATCGTACAATTTAAAAGCAATGTCTCCGGGAAGGATCGTTCCCTTTTTCGCCTTAATTTGTTTGATTCCATCATCAAGAATACCAATTCCGCGATGTAAAGTTTCGTGGAAGCGTTCCTCTTCTTCTTTCAAAGTCACTTCGATCGCTTTTCGGTGTTGCAGAAGCTCTGGATAGACAGCCGAAAAGGCCTCGCAAACATCACCGACAAGAAGATGCATGAAAGGCTTTTCTTGGCCTAATTTTTTTCCGTACCGAATTGCCCGTCGCAAGATTCGACGAAGTACATAACCCCGGCCTTCATTACTTGGCATAACGCCGTCAGAAACTAAGAAAGTTCCGGCGCGGATATGATCGGCGATGACTCGCATGGCGATATCGCTCTCTTCATTCTGGCCATAGGCGCGACCTGTGACTCGCATGATCGCTTTGAAAATGGGCTCAAAAACATCGCTATCGTAGTTCGAAAACTTGCCCTGCAGAATCGCCGCAATTCTCTCTAAGCCGGCTCCCGTATCCACACTGGGCTTTGGAAGCGGCGTCATCTTTCCGCTGATGTCGCGGCTGAATTGCATGAACACCAAGTTCCAGAACTCAAGAAATCTTGGGCAATCACATCCCGGAGCACATTGGGGAAGCTTACAACCATGCTCGGCGCCAAAATCGTAATAAATTTCGGTACACGGACCGCACGGGCCAGTATCGCCTGCCGCCCAAAAATTATCCTTCTCACCCAAACGTCCGATACATTCGGGCTTAACGCCTTGGGCTTTCCAAAGATCAAAAGCCTCGTCGTCTTTCTCGTAAACCGTGACGCGGAGTCGATCGATCGGAATCTTTAAGTGACGGGTAACCAATTCCCAAGCAAAAGCGATGGATTCTTTCTTGAAGGAATCGCCGTAAGAGAAGTTTCCCAACATTTCAAAGAAAGTATGGTGGCGAGCCGTGAAGCCTACATTTTCCAGATCGTTGTGCTTACCGCCGGCCCTGACGCACTTCTGACAAGTAGTCGCTCTATGATAACCCGCATCGACTAGGCCCAAAAAATTGTCTTTAAACTGGACCATTCCCGCGGAGGTGAAAAGAAGCGTAGGATCGGCGGCTGGAACAATGCTCGAACTCTTCACCCGTTGATGGTGATAGTTTTCAAAAAACTTAAGGAATGTCTCCCTGATCTCTGCTGATTTCATTCGAAAAACCGCCTGATTATCGACTTTAGAGGGGAACGATGGCGCGATCAAGCGAATTTCCCCATCCCCTACTGGGAGGCGCTGTGATAAAAATTACAAATCATGGAAAATGGAAATTTGCCCCCGGCCCCTCTCATTCCTTATTGGCGCGACGCCCTTTTTATCGGGATGGCTCAAGCGGTGGTTAGTATGGGGGTCAGACTGACTTTAAGTGAGGTTTTGGTCGAACGTCTGCATCTTCTCTCAAATTCTGCAGCCCGAGGAAACTTTGGTCTCGATTTCGCCATCATATTCTCGGTGGCTTTCGCTTTTGCCCAGCAAAGGGATCTAAAATTTCCGGGCTATTTCACCAAGCCCATCGCCAAAAGGCTGGCCATCCTGGCTACGGTGTTTGACTTGGTCGTCTCGCTTCTCGTTATGATGCTCATTGCTGGATGGATGGCTTGGACCGATCCGGAGTTAAGAGCGGGGATTGTGAAAGAGATGCCGGAGATATTTGGGCTAGTAACCGACAATATTGGGGTAGTGATCGCCCTAGTAGTTGCTTTCGTCCTTTTTGCCCTGGCGCTGGGTTTCGCCACCTATATGGGGCTTCGTACCCCAGCTAAAAAGCGTGCAAGAGCAGAGTTAAAGGCCAGAAAACTAGCAGAAAAGGTTCCCGCGGCCTAGTACGCCGACAACCTTCGTTTGACTGGTTGTGGACGGCGTTTTTGCTATTCCTCTTTACGATCTGTCCTGTAGGCGATAAATGGAGACTCTATGGGTGCTCAAAATACGGCTCAACGCGACATTCGCCATGACTGGACTTTGAATGAGGTCCTCTCGCTTTTTTCCCTTCCTTTGGAAGAGGTCTGCGATCTGGCGACCGATCTCCACGGTAAGTACGCCGCTCAAGATGTGCAGCAGTGCATGCTTCTTAGCGTAAAGACGGGGGCCTGCCCGGAAGATTGCGGATATTGTTCTCAGAGCGCTCATTTTAAGACAAGTCTCACG
>JBBQIT010000184.1:0-7913 GCA_038325205.1 Bdellovibrionota bacterium | reverse complement strand
CTTTCTGATGACCAACCACCCCACCTTCTTTTCTAAAACGGCTGACGACTTTTTGGATCTGTTAAAAGCTCCCAGTGAGGAAGAGGTAGCCGAAAAAGCTAAGTGGGACGAAGCGCATCCGGAAACCGTTAGAGTCATGGCCGAGATGAAGAAAAACGTGTTGGCCGATCCTTTGGATGGCACCTATTGGACGGCTGTCCCCTACCGGTTTGGTAAAGAGAAGATGAAGTACAAAGCGGAACCTTGTGTGAAAGTGCGGCAACCGCCGACTAAGTCGATGCAGGGAGACAATTTCTTACGAGCGAACGCAAAAACACATCTCAAACAAAAAGAGCCCATCTGTTTTAATTTTCTAATTCAGTTCCAAGGCCAAGGAGCGAACGCCGAGAAAGAGTACCCGCTCGACGATGCGACGAAGCAATGGCCGGAAAAAGGAAGATCTCTCTTCCAGCCCTTTGCTAAGATCACGATTCCTTCACGACAAAACATCGACGACCCAAAAAGAATGGCAGCCTGCGAGAACCTCTCGATGACGGGATGGCATGCTTCGGAAGAGCTGACTCCACAGGGGTCGATCAATGACGTCAGAAAGATAGTCTACCAAGAGATGGCTATCCTTCGCCGGGCAGAAAATAAAAAGACGATTAAGGATCCCACCCTGCTCGAAGAGCCGACGACACTCGAAATACCCACGTTGTAAGGGGGAGTCATGGCTGAACTAGAAAACGATTCCTTATCGCGGCGTGAATTTCTACAAACTACTGGGGCGGTAGCTGCCGCTTCCATGATCGGAACACGCGCTTTTGCGGGAGCAGACAAACCCAAAGACACTAAAATTGCTTACGCTAAGATCCATCCCGGGATCGGCGTCGCTCGCATTGGGAATAGTGAAGCTGCAGGTGAAGCGGGTTATTTCATAGGGCCTGAGATTATCGAGCCTCCCCTCACCCCAGAAGGATTTTCTCGGGACGAACTAGGAGCCTTAAAACGCCAAGCCGCGCGGTTTCGGATCTATGCGTACAACGCCGCCCACGAAGTGATTTCCGAGCTTACCTCGTCGGAAAGTGTAAAGATCGAATGGACGGTGGAACTTGCGAACAAGAAGGCGCAGTGGTTTCGATTTTCCCAAGCGTTAGATATCAAGCAGTCCAAAGGAATGACCGTTCCTCGACGAAATCCGCTTAAGATGGGTTCGGAACGAGACCAACTAGCCATCACACCCAAGCCCCAGACGGTTGAAGGAAAAAATCACACGGGTGAACAGGCCCAATTTAACGGCTTTTTTATGAAAGATACGCCGGTAAACCTGGGTGAGCTAAGGACCGACGAAAAGGGAAGGCTCCTCGTCCTTGGCGGAAAAGGGAAAGCTGCTTCGCCTACCGGAAAACAAATCTATAACCCAAAAGACGAAGGTTCCTTCAATAATGCCGACGAATGGTACGACGACACCGCGGACGGCCCCGTCGATGCGAAAGTTACTATCAACGGCGAGGCGGTGAAAATCGAAGCTTCGTCTTGGGTGTTTGTCGCCCCTCCGAACTACGCGCCCGACATTATTGGCTGGAGAACCCTCTACGATTTACTGCTCGAAAAATACTATGACGCGAAAATGTTAACTCGGCCGACCCATTGCTCTTTCACCGCCGATATCTACCCAATCTTGAGGCGTCTTACCAATCTTCAGTGGGTGAACAAGGGCTTTGCCGATACCTACGGCACCGGTTGTGAAATGGATTTCTCTAATCCCGTTAAAATAGCGAAGCTCGCCGATAAAACTCACTCCAACGACAAAACGGACATTTACAGTAAATTTCGAATTCCCGGCACTCACGAAATTGATAAAGAGGCATGGCCCATGATTTACGGCGATGCCTTCGGTTCGGTCTTAGATGACGGAAACGAACACTTTGAGGTACCCGATCTTCTTCAGAGAAATCTTAAGCGGTGGGTCGCGGGCGACTACACCAACGACTGGAATGCCATGAAAGAAATTCCGAAGAAGCTTTCCGACATTCCTTTGAAAGACAGACCCGGGATGGTGGACCGAGCCGCTCTCCACTTCTGTATCGCCGACGCTTTTCATCCAGGCTGCGAAGTCACTTGGCCGATGCGCCAGGCCTCGATGTATAACGCCCCTTTTCGCATTAAGCGTGTGGAGGGAGCCTATAAAGATACCTATAAAGACAAATTAGAAGCCGACAGTGTACTGAATACTGACGGCCCCTGTAATGCGCAGACTGCCGGCGATCTGACGAAATGGATGGCGATTCCGTGGCACGGGGACACCGCCTTCTGTCGATCGGGTTATGACCCCAAATTTAATCCGTACCTCCCGACATTCTGGCCGGCGCGCGTTCCCAATCAGGTGCTTTCCGAAGATACCTATCTCTTTGTGACGAGAAAATTGGAACCAGAAGAGGAAAAAGATGAGGATAAGAAAGCACAGGCTATCAAAGACAAAATAGCTGCTTTCAAAAAACGGGAAAATTGGGTCCGCTTGCTCACAAAAGGGCCCGTCGATCAAATGGAACAAATGGTCGCCCATTTTTCGGAAATGGGAGTGGTGGAAGCTCGTCCCGGAGTCACTGGTATTGAGGGGCTGCCCACAACCATGTTTGTGGAGTCACTCGTAAAGCCCAAACCCGGCAACGAAACTCGAGGCCTTTCCCCTCGTCCGAAAGTCTTCGCGGCGGGACTGGAAACTCCAGGTGGAAAACCAGACCCGGTCCTAGAAGCGGGATGGGAAAATCCTGAACAGCTCGAAGAGTTTAAAAACATTCTTTTCCGGCCTCATCGATGATGTATGACGTTACCGTCATAGGATCTGGTCCCGCAGGATCAATAACAGCCCTGACCCTCGCTCAATTGGGACGAAAGGTGCTCCTTGTAGACCGAGCCCCTCAATCGCCATTTAGAAAAATTGGAGAGTCACTTCCGGGAGGGGCGCGCGCGATTTTTCGGCAGCTTGGGATCTTAGCGATCGTCGATAACGGCCCTCATCAACTTTCCTACGGTAATGAAATCGTTTGGGGCTCGGATCGAATCACCAGTACAGATTTTATTTCCGATCCCAACGGTCCGGGCTGGCATTTGGATCGCCAAGCGTTTGACGAGGATCTTAAGAGGGCTGCGATAAAAGCCGGAGCCACTTGGAAAATTGCCGAGGCGAGTGAGATGGCTTTCACGACGTCTCCTTGGGTCGTGGACGCCACAGGAAGAAATTCCTATATCGCGCGCAGCCGAGGAGCCGTCAGGACTGCAGACGATGACCTCATGGCAGCCTATGTATGGACGAACCCAAAAGAGAACGACAAAGATACGCGAACTTTAGTCGAAGCCACTTCTCAGGGCTGGTGGTACACGTCGCTTCTTCCGGCCGGAAAGCGCATCGTCGCTTTTCACACGGATGCAAAAAGCTTAGCCCCCCTCTTGCGATCTCGATCCGCTTGGGAAAGCTCGCTCGAGGAAACCCTTCACGTTAAACAGAAGGTCGAAAGGAGCGAGCCTTTGTCACCGCAAAGCATTCAAGCGTGGGGAGGACGATTGGACGAGTTCACCGGAGATGGCTGGTTAGCCGTGGGGGACGCTGCTCTATCTTTTGATCCTTTGTCATCTCAGGGAATTTTCAACGCGCTTTATACGGGAATGAAAGCGGGAGAAGCACTTCACTCGGCTCTTTCCGGGAATTCCAAAAGTATCTTAGAATATCGGGATAGGTTAGAAAGTATTAGAAGTAGTTATTTAGAGAATCGTCGACAAATCTACAAAAGTGAATCCCGCTTTTCGACAAGTGTTTTCTGGAAGCAGCGCGCTTAAACACTCTGCGAGTTAACTCGAGATCCTTCGGCTATCGCCTCAGGATAAATTCCCTCGCGTGAACGCGACAGAATTTAGTTGTTATACCCTTCACGCAAGAAATCGCCAGTATCCTCTTGTTTTTCCGTCGAGGGTTGATCTTCTTGGGCCCCGCCTTGAGAAGCGGGTGCTGGGGTTCCTGGAGTAGCTCCGGGAGTATTGCTTGGCCTAGGAATCGCCGCCAAAGGATTTACCCGAGTGGTTCCCGGCTCTCCGATACGAGGCAAATTGGAGCTGTCGCGGTTAGGAACCGTACCCACTTTAAAAGCCGTTCGTACACGTCTTGGATCAACGGCCGAGGCCAAGTGGCCTGTGTCTTTGTTGATGTAAGCAAATACGATGTCGTCTGGGATCGGAAAATCATTTTTGGGATAATACTTCACCGCAGAAGTCATAAACTCTGCCCAAATCGGGGCAGCCGCACGTCCGCCGGTCTCACCGGTATCCAAAGGCTTATCTTTATCAAAACCTACCCAAACTCCGGACACGAGATAGGGCGTATATCCTACAAACCAAGCGTCTCGCTGATCGTTTGAAGTTCCCGTTTTGCCGGCAACCGATGCAGGCACCGAGGAAGCTCCATGACCCGTACCTTCACGAATCACGCCTTTGAGCATGTCGGTCATGACGTAAGCGGTTTGCGGAGAAATTACCAAACCTTGCTGGGCCAAATCAGGATTTGCCGAAGGTGGCGTAAGATCCTTTAATTCTGGAGCGTTGCCTGGATGTTCCGCAGGTAACTCTTCAAGGACTTGGCCTTTTTCATCTAAAACTTTTTTGATGTAGTTCAAGACCACAGGCTTTCCTAACCTGGGAAAGATAGCGTAAGCCCGCATGATTTCTTCTAAGCTGCTAGACCAAGATCCCAAACCAATGGAGAGATCTCTCGGCAATGCGGCTGTGATTCCGAGCGTTCGGGCGTATTGAATGCCGTAATCGATCGTAATCTCGTTTAGCACTTTAACCGTCGGAATATTCATGGATCGAATGAGCGCCAAACGAAGCGGGATGTCGCCTACGAATTTTCCTTCGTAGTTTCGGGGACGCCAATCTTCGCCCTGACTATCAGCATCCACTTTGCCGTCAAATTTAAAAACCAAAGGAGAATCGGTAACCACCGAGGCCGGCGAGAAACCCTTATCAATTGCCGCAGCATAAATGAGAGGTTTGAACGTCGATCCGACCTGTCGTTTCGCATGAAGCGCTCGGTTAAATTTACTGAGCTCGAAATCCCGGCCGCCGACCATAGCGCGAACCATCCCGGATTGAACATCATAAGAGAGCATGGCTCCCTGCACTTCGGGCTCTTGCTCCAAAGTGGCTAAGGCCATTGCGTTTTTGCGATCGATCTTGGCCACTTTCACGGTGATGATGTCGTTCGGATGCAAGACTTGGGAAATCGCTTTGATGGGCTTTTCTTCGATCTTAACCCAGTCCATGGTCGCGAGTGGTAGCACCACCGTCGTGTGTCCTACCCAAACGTGCGCAAATCCTCGAGTATCGTCGATATCTCCAACAACGCCCGTATAGTACTGGCCTTCCGCGACCGGAGTCGTTCCAAAATAGGGGCTGCCCTTAGCTTGGAACATCTGGAGGTCATAGTCTAAACGCTTTTGAGTTTGCTCGGTCGTCGCGGCGAGCACTCGCACTCGCGTAATCTTTTCAATCACTTTGCCGTGAACATCGTCTAATAACTTCGCGAGCTCTTCGGCAGAAGCAACGCGGTTTTTAACTCCACGCCATCCAAGTCTTTGGTCAACAGCACGAAGCCCTTTATCCATGGAGAGCTCGGCCTGCTTTTGAAAATCATAACGAACGGTCGTATAAACCTTAAAGCCCTGGCTCAACACATTTTCCGAACCATACTTACTCATTAAGTACTGACGAACGTATTCGGTAAAATAGGGTGCAGCCTTATTGTTTAGTTCTTCGAGGGCGTAAAGTCGTAAAGGCTCATTGAGAGCCGCCGCCGCTTGCTCTTCGGTAATAAATTTCTCATCCGCCATTCGCTTCAAGACGTAGCGTTGGCGACGCTTCGCTAAATAAGGATTACGAAAGGGGTCCCACTCATTGGGACGCTGCGGCAGTCCAGCCAGAATCGAAGCTTCTGCGACCGTGAGCTGTTGGACATGCTTATTGAAATAGTTACGGGCTGCCGCTTCGATACCGAAGGCGCCGTGGCCCAAGTAAATCTCACTCAGATAGAGCGCTAGGATCTCATTCTTACTGAGCTCCTTTTCCATCCGATAAGCCAGGATCATCTCTTTAACTTTGCGGCTAAGCTCTTTTTTGCGGGTTAAAAGAATACTGCGCGCGACCTGCTGGGTGATCGTACTCCCACCCTGCGCGTAGCGGCCTTTAAGAATGTTCGAAATGATAGCGCGGCCGATACCGCCGAAATCGACGCCGCCATGCTCATAAAACTTGGCGTCTTCCGCAGCTAGAAAGGCCTGGATGACGTGCTTGGGAATGGCCTCAAACTGCACGGGATAACGACGTTCGGTAGTGAACTCGCCAATCAAAGTTCCTTCGTCAGAAAACACTTGGGTAGCGACTTCGTGATGGAAACTTTTGAGATTCGTGACATCAGGAAGGCTGGAAATGAACCGCTCAAAAATAAGAAAAATGCCTAACCCCAGAACGATAAGTCCCACGGTCGCAGCAACCGACACGGTCTTAAAAAGGCTCCGCGTCATATTTATCGGTTTATAGCTTTTCTTTGACATACCTTCTCATTGCAAAAATCTAAGCATACCATAGCTTTTAGACAACGAACTCTTGACGTCGACCGCTTCCTTATTATCATCTCCCCATCATGATGAAAAAAGTATTCACCGCAGAAGAATTAGCTCCCACTCAATTCACCGTCACTCTCAAAAGCCACATTGTGAGAGACCTCAAAGAGATGGAGCACAATTCCAAACAATCGATGGACGAGATAGTTACCAAAGCACTTAAGATGTTTATTGCGACTCACAGTGACTATCTATCCCGTCCAAAACTAACCCAGCAATCCTAAGCAATTATTATCTAGGACCATTGCCCGAAGTCCCCGTCTGCGGCGGTGGAGACGGCGGATCGATCGGCATTCCAGGCAGCCATAATTTGGACGGCACTGCTTTAGGCGCCACACCAGGCGGCGAAATCGCAGTCGGCCCCGTTTTTGGGAAAGCCTCGAACTCGATTAACCCGGCAGCATCCTTTGGCCCTTGCGCGAGAATTCTATTGTGCGCTCGAGTGAACGCCTCTTTCAGATTCATGAGCGCACGATTCTTACTTACGTCCTGGCCCAGTTCATTAGCAAGTCTTGCGGCCTCCACGTCTATCGCACGCTCCTTGAGTGTTAAGTCCCAAGCTTCACGTTGGAACTCCGCCGTTCGCAACCCGATCTTGGTGTCGCTTTCTTGGAACATTCGAATCATAGTTTCGGCGGTGCTTCGTCCATTCCCGTTTTTTGGACCCTTTACCAACCGAGCGAGTACATTCGGCTCGTTCAGAAGCTCAGGTTGCATTAGCATTTCAAAAGGAAGCTGAGACTCCGATCTCATGATGGTGCCCTGGAGACCCGGACCGTAAACTAAATTTCCATCAAGCGGGAATGAGTCCAACAAAAATAGTTGTCGCTGTAAGGCTTTCGCCGCAAGACCGATTTTTTTTCTTTCGGCATCCGACTCTGCTTTGCCTATCTTGCCCAGCTTGCTTTGATAAGCGGCGTCGGCGGCTTGAAGCTGAGCCCACATATCCTGATAAACCACGCCGGCATCTTCGAAATCACGTCCAAAATAGTTTCCGGTGAGGATGGCGCGAAGATCTTCCGTGCCCATCGCCTCGGTCACTTCCATCAGAAGCGAATTGTTTTGCACGTAGGCTCTCATACCGGCTTCGAGAATCCTTTGGGATCGGTCGCCAGAGATCAAGCCTTCGCTCTCCAACACTTCTAGTTGTTCGATCAAATGAAGCGCTTTTAATTCGCGAAGCTTTTTGGCTGCAGCACCGTCTTCCGCTAATGGTCCAGTATATTTGCCTCCAAGATTTCTAAATTCGTCCAAAGCCCGACT